>JALURD010000001.1 GCA_027057815.1 Acidilobaceae archaeon
GAGACGCTATAGGCGTTAAACCCGTGAAACTGGCTAAATTGATGGAAGTTGATGTCTCCAAGTACTATGAGTACATCAAGACGAGCTTCGAGCAAATACTCCTAGCCCTCGGCGTTAGGTGGGAGGAGCTCTCAGGGGCTAAGAGGTTAGAGTCTCTCCTCGGAAAACGCTAAGTTGCATTGAATTAAAGGCTCTCAACCCCACATTACACTTGGGGGATGACGAGCGACTTCGGAGCTGAGGTTTCTCCGTTGAGGAGCCGTGTGAGGTCTGACCCTCTCTAGCTCACTCTGGCTCTAATCGTGTCCACAAGGCTGAGTAAGCCCTCGACTGCCCTCTTGTAGACGCTTCCCTCAGGGGTCAGGTTTAAGCTTAAAGGCGTCAACGTTATAGCTCCTTTAACAAATAAGGAGTAAACGTCCGTACCCTCCTGGGGTTCTATGGACTTACCGTAAAGCCAGTAGTATCTTCTACCCCTCGGATCATAGTTTATCGTAACTCTTTGAAGGTAACGAAGCCTAGCGGGTGGAGCTACTTCCACACTCCCACTCCACTTGTCAGGAGGTGGATAGTTAACGTTCAGGATATCCACGCCTTCAGGTAGACCCTTCCTTAGCACCCACTCCGCGATCAGCCTAGAGGCCTTTTGTATCCTCTCCGCGTAGTCCCCGGCCAGTTGATCGGGTTCATTTACGGCTGCCGAGAAGGCAACGGATCTAACACCCACTAGTGCTGCCTGGGCTGCAGCACCAACGGTACCGCTTGATAGTATCACTTGTATACTAGTATTATCACCTATGTTAACTCCGCTGACCGCTAAATCAAAGTCGCTAGCTATCTCATTTAAGGCTAGGTAAACAATGTCACTTGGAGTACCGTTAGTCGTGAAAACCTCCACGTCCTCCCAGAGCTTATATCTCTCAAGTCTTAGGGGCTTATGGAGAGTAATCCCGAGACCGCTCGCACTCTTCGGAGTTTCAGGTGCTACAACATAAACTCTCCCTAAATCCCTCACGGCATTGTAAAGTATCCTTAATCCCGGGCTGTGAACCCCGTCATCATTGGTTACGAGTATTTTATACGAATTCATATCATACCGCCCCACAGGGTTCCTAACTTAGGAAGTTTTTAATTAGCACCTTAATGCTTCCCGGTTACACCCGTCTTGCCCTTTAGCCGAGTCTCAAGGTATACTGTGCTCGACGCGTTTTTAATACTAAAAGTGGAGTTTGTAGTCTTCCGGCGAGTTACTAGGTATTTTTACTTTTTTCCAGCTGCTCGGCTTTGATGGGTGTTAGGAAGGTGAGGGTTAGGCTGGCAATTGTCGTGTCAGAGTTTAACTATGACATAACTAGAATTATGGAAGAGAAAGCGGTAAGCCATGCAAAATTTCTGGGAGCGGAAGTAGTCGCTATTTATAGGGTACCGGGAAGCTTCGATGCGCCTTTCGCTGTAGCCCAACTACTTAGCAGAGATACAGTTGACGCCGTGGCGGTAATAGGTGCAGTCGTGCAGGGTGAAACCAAGCATGACGAAGTTGTTGCTCATCAGGCTGCAAGGAAGATCCTGGACCTGGCAATACAATATGGAAAACCCGTGACTTTAGGCATTATAGGACCTGGTGCTACGAGAATGCAAGCCTTAGAGAGAGCCGAGGAGTACGCACGGCGTGCAGTAGAGGCGGCAGTCAAAATGGCTAGGAGGTCCAGGAAAGCTGCAGAAGCAGCCCTAGAGGAAGGAAGAACCGTAGTGATAGAGTGAATTCTTCGATGATCTGCCTTTTATGTCTCCCACGCCCCCAACTATTTAGTAGAAAGGATAGAGGAGAGTGAATGATATGCCCTGGAAGTGCCCTGTTTGCGGAGCAGAAAACCCTGACGACGCGGACAGATGCCTTTCATGCGGAGCCCCCAAAATCGAGGATAAAGAAGAAGCTCTCAGCGAAGAGGCCGTAAAGGTGCCAACACCGCCCGAAGCTGTTGAAGCACGCGAAGTGCCAACAGCTGAAGCCAGGAGAGAGGCTGAGACTCCACCCGCAGCCAGTGAAATCGAGGCAAAGCCTGAAACCGAAAAAGACGAAGCCGTTGAAACCCAGCCCCAGCCCCAAG
>JALURD010000002.1 GCA_027057815.1 Acidilobaceae archaeon
GGGGGAGGCCCGCGCTGGGCCGGAGGTGACCCATGGATTGCAGGCTAGGTGTTGCTTCGTCCTAGACTACGGCCTCTCTAGGCTCAAGAAGGGGTTGGAGAGGAGGGGCTTCAAGGTATACTCTGCTGTACTATGGTTCATACCGATCATCAGGAACCCGCTAAAGACTGCGAGGAGGAAGGGATGCTTCCTAGTCACTCTAGACCATAGGCTCAGAGGCGTGGAGGGGGTCATCTACATCCCCCCTGAGTGGAGTAGGTACAATACCTGGGAGTTGGTAACGAAGATAGTGAAGGAGGCCTGCACCGCCGCTAGCCAGCGTAGCGAGGGCTCTTAACTCTAAAGCCTCAAACCCACCAGGCGGTGCCCGCCGTGGACTCTAGGTGCCTGGATAGGGGTGTAGTTGTCTGGCTGACAGGGCTCCCGGGCAGCGGCAAGACAACCCTAGCCAGGGGCGTGGCCGAGAAGCTGAAGGCCAAGGGCTACAGGGTGGAGCTCCTCGACGGCGACTGGGCCAGGAGGACTGTTAGTGAGGGCGCGGGGTTCACGAGGGAGGAGAGGAGGAGGCACCTGAGGCGTATAGCCTGGATAGCCAGGCTCCTCGCGAGGAACGGAGTTATTGTCTTGTGCAGCTTCGTCTCCCCGTATAGGGATGTGAGAAGGGAGGTTAGGGAGATAGTTGAGGAGGAGGGGATCCCATTCATAGAGGTCTACGTGAAGGCAAGCCTGGAAACCGTCATGAAGAGGGATCCTAAGGGTCTCTACGCCAAGGCCTTGAGAGGCGAGATAAAGCACATGACCGGAGTGGACGACCCCTACGAGCCGCCCGAGAGCCCTGAAGTCGTTGTTGACACGGAGAAACTCAGCGTGGAGAAGGGAGTCCATATGATCCTATCCGCCCTCAAGAGGGCAGGCTTAGAAGTCTAGATAGACCGTCCCTGGGGGATGTGCGGGTTGGCTAGATCGGTAGTCGTCTCGGCTCCCAGCCACGTGCATGTGGGCAACGTTGACATGCACGGCGGCGTTGGCAGACTCTACGGAACCCTAGGCTTCGCACTCCAGGAGCCGAGGCTTGTGGTGAGGGTCTGGCTAAGCGGTTCCTTCGAGGCTGAGGGCCCGAGAAGCGGGGAGTGCCTCCGCTTCGCCCGGGCCGCGTGCGAGATGGCTGGCTGCAAGGGGCTCAAGGTTAGGGTAGAGCGCGAGATACCCGCCCATGTCGGGCTGGGCTCTACTACGCCTCTGGCCCTCTCTATAGCGTTGGCGGCATCCGTGCTGACGGGCTCCAGGATTGACTTTGAAGAGTACGCCCTCTCGGTGGGGAGGTCACGCGTTTCCGGCCTTGGCTTCCACGCCTTCATGCATGGAGGCTTCATAGTAGATGGTGGCTACCCCTCGGAGCGTAAGGGCAGCGAGGTTCCGCCACTAATCTTCCGAGCCATCATACCGCCCAGGGTCGCAGTCGTCGTAGCCTTACCGACGGCGCTCGCCAGCAAGGTGGCCGAGGTTAAGGCGAGAGAGGATGAAGTATTAGAGTCCATGCCACCCATGGATGAGAGAGTGGCCGCCGCTAACGCCAGGCTCGTGCTCATGGGTATACTCCCAGCCATGGCCAGGGGGCGCTTCGAGGAGGCTGCAAGGCTTCTCCACAAGCTTAACTCCGGCCTGGGCGACTACTGGGCTCCAAGGCAGGAGGGTAGGTACTGCTGTAGGGAGGTAGAGGGCCTAGTAGAGGTCCTACTCAACGCTGGAGGCTGGTGTGCCTGCCAGTCGAGCTGGGGGCCCACAGTGTACTCGCTCACCGACTACAAGCAGGCTGAAGCCGTGGCGGCGGCCGCCAGGGAGTACTTGAGCCGCATCGGCGGGGGGAGGGTTTGGGTGACTAGGGTCGACAACAGGGGGGCCTACTATACCATCGAGGGTGACTAGGCGTGGCAAGGGTTGCTGGGATAGACCCAGGCACGCGTACGATGGACCTACTTGTCCTCGACGATGAATCCATGGAAGTTGTCTACGAGAGAGTCATCGATAGGCGCGATGTAACCAGGGATCCCTCCATAGTCTTGAGGGCCCTTGAGGAGGCAGGCCGGCTCGACGCCGTGG
>JALURD010000003.1:0-985 GCA_027057815.1 Acidilobaceae archaeon
ACCCCAGACACCCCGGGAAAAAGAGGGAGGGACGGGGAGGGAGGGGGAGGCGTGTTTACCTAACAGGCTCCGGCTGCGTGTAGAGGGTCTGCCCGCCCGCCTGGTACTCAAGGTAGACCGAGGCTGCCGTGCTCGGGACCTTGGCTATGATGGTGGCCTTGGCTCCAGGTTCTATTACCGCCGGGACCCCCTTCACGTCGGTTGGCGCTAGCTGAGTGTGACCACCATTCTGATCGACTATCCATACCGCTGTCACGTTCACGGGTACGTCATGGAGGTTTGTGGCTTCGATATACACTAGCTTTGTGGTTCCGGTTAGGTACTCGCTCCTGACTGATAGCGCTAGGGTCGCGCTGGTCGCTGCCACGGTGTCCATGCTCTTCTGGAAGTAGTTGTAAACTAGTAGGCCACCTACCACGGTTGCTGAGATGAGCACCACTGTGGCGATTAGGGGGCTTAAACCGCGCCTGGAGAGCCTCGCCCTCATGCTCTCATCCATTAATTACTAATTAGCCTGAGCGTGGGTGTGTCTTTTTCCAAGACGAAACGGATTTAAACGGTGACACGTGTGATCGAGGAGTTACTGCTTGACAACGGGTTAAGGGTTGTAGTGGAGCGCCTGCCGTCGAGTGTAGTGGGTGTAGCTGTGGCTGTGGGGGCTGGATCATACTATGACCCGCCAGGTCTTGAAGGGCTCTCCCACCTGGCCGAGCACATGGTCTTCAGGTCTAACGAATACTTCACGGACCGGGAGGTTGATGAGAGGCTAGAGCTGTCGGGCTGCGAGAGTGATGCCTACACTGACAGGGACCACGTCGTCATAGCTTTCCAGTGTGTTCCCGAGTCGCTGAGCATTGCTGCAGATATGCTTGCTAAGATCGTGGCTGCCCGCAAGTACAGGGAGGAGGAGTTTGAGGCCGAGAAGAGCGTGGTTGTCAGGGAGATTGAGGGTTACAATGCTGAACCCCACGATAGAATCATCAGG
>JALURD010000003.1:995-2099 GCA_027057815.1 Acidilobaceae archaeon
CTGCCAGGCGGGATCCCCCATTGAGGGTAGAGTGGAAAGCATTAGGAAGGTAACCCTTGAAGATTTCATCAACTTCAAGGATGAACTCTTCACGGCGCCAAACATGGTTGTAGGCATCTCAGGCCCCGTCAGCAACGAGGACGTGAAGACTGTTATCAAAGCCTTAGAGGGGATCCCGCCTGGCAGGCGTGTACACCCTCCATATCCTGAAGCAGTGTCATCAAAAATTGTGGAGGAGATCCCGGATGGCCCCGCTCAAGTGGCTGTAACCCTAACCCTGCCTGGCTACGAGGTGCTCTCAAAGCGCATGGGGGAGGTTAGGGCTGCGCTCTTCAACCTCTCAAACGGGGCTACAAGCGCCATGTATAGAGTCCTCAGGCTCGACTTATCACTCGTTTACTCCTATACGGCCTCCCTGACAGTGTATAAACCCTACTCTATAGCTGTCCTGGTAGCATTCGACGTTGACCCTTCAAGGGTTGATGAGGCCATCGACGCCCTCAGCGGGAGAGTGTGGGAGGGGCTGGCTAGGCTCGTCGAGCAGCCCGGATATATTGAGGGAAGGAGGAGGTTCCTCAGATACCTAGCAAGGCTGGATAGAGTGCAAATGATGGATAATGCCGCGTCGCTAGCCTCCAGCGCCCTCGTGAGGGGTAGACCTAAGGGGTACCATGAGAGGCTTGAGGAGGTGCTACGAGCTGACTGGTCCTTCTTTGACCTTAGAAGCCTTGCCTCCGCCCTCTCTACAGCGATTCTCTCCCCCGGAGGCTAGCTCGTTGTATAGCCTGTATGCTAGGAAGGCTACTATCCCAGCCTCGACTATGAGGAACACGATGCTCCCAGTTAAGTATGCATAGAGTGCCAGTAATGCTGCTCCACTCATGTTGAAGGAGTAGAGCCATCTCCAGTCCTTAACTACGAATGATGCGAATACTAGGATAACTCCTACTAGCCCAACTGCTTGCACGGGGTCCACTGTCGAGCCCACCTCGCCTACTCTCATAGGGCATAGGCTAGCACGAAGGCACCCGCTGGGGCCCTTCTCTCTGCCTCCTTAACAGCCTCGTATCCCCTGAGCTTCTTAGAGCCAGCCTCTCCCAGAAC
>JALURD010000004.1 GCA_027057815.1 Acidilobaceae archaeon
TGCATCGCTCTCGCCAAGCCTCCCGGTCGACACGCCAGCCTCCACTGCAAGCAGCGTTAGGGCAAGGACCTGGGAAAGGTACGTCTTAGTCGCAGCCACACCTATCTCCGGGCCAGCCCTGGTGTAAACGGTATAATCGCTCTCCCTGTCAAGAGCGCTGCCGACGACGTTGGTGACTCCAACTATCTTGGCGCCTAGCTCCCTGTACTCCCTGACCAGCTCCAGGGTGTCAAACGTCTCCCCACTCTGGCTTATGGCTACCACCACGTCGCCTTCCCCAACAGCGTCACGGTACTGCTTCGCTTCGCTGGCTATGAGGGGTATCGCGGCAACCCCCGCGAGCCTTGCGAGCATGAACGTGAACACGAGGCCCGCGTGATAGCTGGTCCCCGCGCCTGTGACGTACACCCTCCTAGCCCCGGCGACGGCTTCCGCCGCCACTCTCACCGCTGGGTCTTCCAGGACGCCGTTGAGTGTATCCCTGAGGGCTTGGGGTTGCTCGTATATCTCCTTAATCATGAAGTGCGGGTAGCCCGCCTTACTCGCTGCTTCGGGAGTCCATTCTACCACCTTGACTCTCTTTGCCAGCTCGGCCTCTGGTACTTCAACGAAGCCGTCCGCTGTCAGCTTGTAGAGTTTAACCCTTCCCGGCTCGATCCAGCCGAACTCTCCGTCATCAATCACTATTATGCGCCTGGAGACTTCCAGAAGGGCTGGTATGTCGCTGGCTACAGCGTTTCCCTTCTCTCCCAACCCCAAGATGAGGGGGCTCCTCATCCTAGCGAAGTATATCCTGCCAGGCTCACTGGAGTGGACTATGGCTAGGGCGTAGCTTCCTTTGAGTCTCTTGAGCGCTGAGGCTATTGCTCTAACCATGTCACCAGTAGACCTGAGAGCCTCCTCTATTAGGTGGGCTATAATCTCTGTGTCTGTGTCGCTTCGAATCCTGTGCCCTCTGGCCTCAACCTCTGCCTTGAGCGACGCGTAATTCCTTATGACTCCGTTATGCACGAGGGCGATGGAGCCCGTGCAGTCGGTGTGGGGGTGAGCGTTCACATCGTTGGGGGGTCCATGCGTTGCCCAGCGGGTATGACCCACTCCACACGAGCCTCTGAGCTCGTGAAAGGCGAGCCTCCTCTTCACCCTCTCAAGCGTACCAGCACCCTTCCTTACCGTCACACCCTTCGGCCCTGTAACAGCTATACCTACGCTATCATAACCTCTATACTCAAGCCTTTCGAGGCCTCTAATGAGTAGAGGGACAACGTTACCGTCCCTGAGAGCTATGCCTATTATGCCGCACAACAGATTGCACCCACACGTATTAACACTAGGCCGTCAGGCCTACACCCTTAATTACTAGTCGCGGGGCGGCAAATATAGCTTCGGCGT
The DNA here is from genome assembly GCA_027057815.1 of Acidilobaceae archaeon. Classification (GTDB taxonomy): domain Archaea; phylum Thermoproteota; class Thermoprotei_A; order Sulfolobales; family Acidilobaceae; genus JALURD01. The sequence continues at coordinate 1,393 of JALURD010000004.1, forward strand.
TGAGGATTGTGTACTGGCGGAATGAAGAGTCCACGGGACCCGAGGCCGGAGGGCCTATGGGGTAACCTGTCTCACCAGACCGCCACAACACTTTTAATAATAGTTTCTAGTTAGAAACTGCTTCGAGCAGGTGCATGTGGGATGCCGGGCTGGGTAGAAGAGGCACGCGCATTCTGCCTGGACGAGTACCGCGACTATCTTATATACAAATTCCTAGCTGAGCACGAGAAGGACGAGAGTAGGAAGGCTATCTTAGAGAAGTTAGCTAGCGACGAGTATAGACATTACGAGTTCTGGAGCAAGCTGGCTGGCAAGTGCAGCACTAGCCTGGGCAGGATCGAGGCTAGGCTAATACTCCTGCTAAGGAGACTCTTCGGGCTAGTCTTCACGCTAAAGTTCCTTGAAAGGGGCGAGGAGTCGACTATCCAAGCCTACAAGCGGGTGCTGAACGAGATACCCGAAGAGTATAGAGGAGAGCTAGAGGAGATAATTCGCGATGAGGAAGAGCACGAACACAAGCTCATGGAGAGCATAGAAGAAAGGATAGTCAAATACATGGCCTTTATAGCACTCGGCCTCGCGGACGCTATAGTAGAAGTGACTGGAGTCCACGCGGGCTTCCTGGGCTACAGTGCTACGACCCTTGTGGCAGGCGTGGCAGGACTAGTCGTTGGTTTCAGTGCGACTATATCAATGGCTTCAGCCGC
>JALURD010000005.1 GCA_027057815.1 Acidilobaceae archaeon
GAGTCGTATACCAGAACCGTGCCCTCACTAGCCTCTATGAAGTGGGTGAAAACGCTCTCAGCGTCGAGCACAGCTATAATATTGGGGCTCTCCCTCGGAGCGCGCGGCAGCCTCTGCGCGTTGACCCTAACCTGTATATATGAGTGGCGGCCCTTAATGTTGGAGAAGTACTCCCTCATAGAGTAAACTCTGTAGCCCCTGATAGCGTATGCTGCTGTGAGCACCTGGGCAGCCGTTTCGAGGCCCGCTCCCTGCGGGCCGCCCAGGATGAACCTCGCTTCCTCCATTAATCATCCACTCCGCTCAGGCACTAGTGGGAGCAAGGTCCTATGTGTATTGATACCTTCAAAGTTATATGTGAACATTTTTAAATTGAAGGTTTTTCGGTAAACCCTATAAATACGCATGGTCTTTCCTACCCATAATGCATAGGATTTAGCATGACACCCCTGGACCTCGTCGCCAGGCAAGGCTTAGACTGATGGGGTGCCTGGCATAGTGGCTGGCGTGAAGGCAAGGCCTCCAGTAAGGCTTGGTCCACTGCTACTTCCAGGTGAGGGTGGGGTATATGGTGTTTGGCTCGCCAGCCTCGCGTATGGCCTGGTGGGTCTCAGTTTCAGCGACAAACTAGCAGCTGCCAGCGCGCTCGCAGGGTCAGCGCTGTCCCTGCTCCTACTTGAGAGGGCTAGGCAGGGATCCCCGGCGGCGGTTGCTCTAGTGCTCTTAGTATACCTTCCAGCCTTTAAGGCGGGCTGGCCTGCGTCGGCGTACGTGGCGGCTGGCGCCTTAGCCCTCCTGGTACCTGCCTTCAGGGGGTTAGGTCTTAGAGGGATCATAGCGGGGGGATCACTCATAGCGGCCCATGGAGGGATCCTCTGGAGCGTGGGGAACCCAACTGACTATCTGGGCGTACTGGCTCCAACGGTCTACGCGCTCCTCACAGTTTCACATGCAGCAGCCGTCGTAGCCAGGAGGGTTGACGTAGTGTTAAGGGAGGTCCTCATGGCCTACACGGCGGTCAGCGTGCTAATCCTGGGATGGGGCCTGGCCGGGCTGGAGGGCAAGGCATTACTTCTGGCGGTGGACCTGGGCCTCAGGGGGGTACTCCTGCACTCGGGTGCGTACTACAAGGTCAAGCTGAAAGTGTACGGGTTCCACGAGGTGTTCCGTAGCCTGGCTGTGATGACCGCATTAGCCCTCATCTAGACGCGTCTCGTCTAAGACATTCCACCACCTTCGAGACTACGGCTCTACAAGCCTCCTCGACTCCAAGCTCCTCGACATCGACGACGGTCTCATACTTCTCTGCGGCTCTCCTGAAACCCTCGACAACCACTGCATCGTAGAACCCCGACAACGCGTTGAGGAGTTCCTCAAGCTCTAGCTGTCGTGCGAAGAGGGCCACTTCGCCGGGGCCTACAGCTAGTACTGCCACGGCTCCAGCGTCGTTGAGACGCCAAGAATCCTTACCCCTAACGTCTACACCGTGATGAGTGTACTTGACCGCTAACACCTTGACACCCTGCGCTCTAAGCTCTCTGATGGCACACTCGAGCGTGGACGTCTTACCCGACCCCGATCTACCCGTTACAGCGACCACGCATGCCATGCCGGGCTCTCCGGTCCCGGGGGGTAGGGCTAGATCAAAGGTTAAAGGCGATCAGCCCGGGTGTGTGTTACTATTGACGGGTGGTAACTTGGCGGCTGTGCAGGCTTCAAGGCTCTTCAAGACATCGCTAGCCATAGTCTTAGCTGGCCTAGGCCTGGCGTTGGGCCCCCTCTACATACCTGTAGGCCCGACCAAGGCCTACCCGGCTCAGCATATGATAAACGTTATAGCAGGCGTCTACCTTGGACCCCTCTGGGCCGCCATTCTAGCGGCGGTTATAGGGACGCTTAGGATAGCACTAGGCGTCGGTACTGTCTTCGCCTACCCTGGAGGGATCCCGGGAGCCTTCCTCGTAGGCCTAGGCGCCCTCCTCCTCTCTAGGGCAGGCCGGGATCCCAGGCCGGCTGGCCTCCTAGAACCCTTAGGCACCCTCGGCGTGGGCTTCACACTCTCATACCTAATAGTGGCTCCCCTAGTGGGGGCAGCCT
>JALURD010000006.1 GCA_027057815.1 Acidilobaceae archaeon
AGTACTGCATCGTGGCGTGCCCATACGGTGCTAGGAGGTTCAACCTACTCCCACCAGAGATAAGCCCTCTAGAACTCAATCCAGACATGCACATCCTCGGCAATGTCCCAAGACCCGTTCACGTCGTGGAGAAGTGTACTTGGTGCATACAGAGAACTAGGAGAGGAGGGATCCCCGCCTGCGTTGAGGTCTGTCCCGTCGGAGCCAGGAGCTTCGGCGACCTGAACGACCCCGAAAGCCCGATTCGCCGCATAATAGAGGAGCATGGAGTATTCGTACTCAAACCAGAGGCTGGCACCAAGCCGAGGCTGTTCTACTACTTCAGCGGAGCGAAGACTGAGCGTAAGACCATGGGGTGAAGAAGCGGTGGCCGGACGGGGAATACTTGGAACCCTCATATACATATTCAGGGAGGGCCTTAAGGGCCCCGCAGCATATAAGATGCTACTGGCTGGCCTGGCATTAATGGCCGTCTACGGCGTCTACCTATGGGTCTTCGTGCAGCACGCCCCCGTGTTCCTAGGCTCAGAGTCAGGCGGGCTAGTCTTGACGGGTGTGAACGAGGACGTCCCTTGGGGCCTCTACATTTCATTCTTCACGTTCTGGGTCGGCGTGGCAGCCTCCGCGGTGATATTCAGCTTCGCTGCTTACGTCTTCGGTGACATGCACTTCAAGAAAATAGTGCCCTTAGCCGAGGCCCAGGCAGTGGTAGCGTTAGTGATAACGGTGTGGGGGATCGTAGCCAACCTAGGCCACCCTGAAAGGGCCTTAGTGTTGATGCCTCAGCTGGCAAACCCCCGGAGCATGCTCGACTGGGACTTCATAGTAATATTCACTTACATGGCCCTAAACGCTGTAGCATTCGTTTATACGGTACACAAGTACAGGCTAGGCGAGGATCTTCCGAGGAAATTCATAGTGCCATTCATGATAGTGTCCACCCCCTTCGCCATCGGCATACACACAGTGACGGCGTGGATATTCCACGCCCTAACGTCAAGGCCCGCACTCAATACAGCCCTGCTCGCCCCACGCTTCATAGCCACAGCGTTCGCCAGTGGCCCTGCACTCCTACTGCTCCTAGTTTACATCCTCGAGAAGACTACTGGCTGGCTCAGGGTAGACTTCAGCGTGTACAGGAGAACCCTTAACGTTATAGTGATCTCTCTTGCCACGGGCCTATTCTTCACCCTAGCTGAGTTCCATGAAGCCCTCTGGTATACCACCGAGCCTCTGAAGAGAGAGCAGCTACTAGCGACGCTGCTAGGAGGCGGTATACCATTACTTACAACACTGTTCTGGCTATGGCTAAGCCTCGGCGTAGCAGCAGCTATCCTCGGCATGCTACCATCTATTAGGTCATCCAAGGCTGGTATAGCGTTCACCGCTCTGGTAACTTTCATCGCAGTCTTCTCCGAGAAAACGCTCGCCACAATACTCCCCGGCTTCGTGATCAACCCGCTGGGCCTCCAGGCATCTTATAACATAACCCCGTTGGAGGTCTTCGTCTCTATAGGGATACACGCGACTGTTTTCATACTCTTTGCAATCCTAGTCCGCTCCTACATAGTTACACTTAAGTCCGTCGAAGAGGGGGTGAAGTGAAAGTGAGGACTCTCCTGGTCCTCGCGGTCCTCATACCCCTAGCCTTGGGGGTCCTCGTCTATGCCGAAAGCATTAGCGAGAACCAGGCGTATCAGGCTTTTGTTAAAGCAGGATGCACCGAATGCCACGACGGATCCTCCGCACCTGACTGGAAAGAAACCGTCGAAATTGTGAGAAGCTGGGCCATGCAGTATGACACTATAGACGAAGCAGTCCAGAATGAATACACTTTCGCTGGCGGCGCTGACAGCTATGCTGAGATGATGGCAGTGATGAGGGAGTATACTGAGGGCGTGACAGATGAACAGTTCAATATACTATACCAGTTCTTCATCCAAGTCTTCGAGGAAGCTAGGGCGTCCAGGCCCCAGCAGACCACGACCCCGCCGCCTAGGGAGACCATTCAGGCGTCCACTGTAACCGTCACGGAGACTAAGACCATTACCAGGACCAAGACCATTACAGAGACTATAACAAAAG
>JALURD010000007.1 GCA_027057815.1 Acidilobaceae archaeon
ATGGCTAATTTTGTTGCGGGAGCTGAACAGGACCTAAAGTACCTTGTGGGGGCGTTACTCTCTCGTCGAATTGCGGGAACCATTGGTCCCTGGTCTCTCGAGTCTTGTGTTATAAAAATAATGCATGATGCCAGCATTGTATGTAATTGTAACCTTGCATCATTGTGAACGTATTTCCCTCCAGGAATCGCTTCTTATTTTGGGTGCCGGCGCTGCCAATACAGGAATCCAGGATCGATGAAATAGTATTGAAGGTCTTCGCTGAAGCGGTTAGGATGGGGTTCCCCGTCTATGTTTTTAAGGTAGCACCGGGAAAGCTAGTGGTTGTCACTGAGACTGGTAGAGCATTATTCTCGGTGAGGGAGCTTGAGGACCCCATTTCTGGTGGGGTGTCGATTGCTGTATCCCTTGGCATGGATTATGGGGCAGTAGTGCTTGCAGAGCCTGAGGGTGGTGTGTGGAAGTTATACCCGGAGAGGGTGCCTGACGCGGTGGCGCTGGAGCCCATGCTGTTGAGTAGATTTGAGGCAGACGCGTGGAGCAGGAGGATTAGCCTGTTATCCAAGGGCTCATATGACTTAATTGACCTGAGAGTTGAGGGCTTTAAAGCTGCATTGCTTGAGACAGGCTGGGAGGCCGCAGTCATCTACGAGCCTTTAGGCTTAGCTGTGGCCTGGGTGAACTGTTTAACGGGTTCGAGGTTCGTGCCATTAAAGTGGCAGGTTAGGATGGGCCTAATTAAAGGGGAATACGAGCGGCTTAAGAGGCTGGCGGAAGAGGCGGCATCCAGAGCTATAGAAATGGGTGTATGCTCTCTTGCGGACCGCTTGAAGAATAAACTCATTTAGTGGACACCAATTCGTGGAGGATGTCTAACATGAATAAAAATAATGGGATAAGGGTGTTCGAAGAAAAAACAGGGGGAGCCTAGATCGGGCACCCTCGTGGTGATACTATTTTCTTCACTGTTTTGAGCAGCTGGCCGTTCCTGGCGAATTGCATGTGTACTGCGCAGGCAAGGCATGGATCGAAGCTTCTTATGGCTCTCACGAAGTCTAGACCCGCCCACTGCTCTGGCGGGATTTCCTCGGTTACCCATGAATTAGCGACGCTCTGCTCGAAGGGGCTCATGCCCCACTTATCTTGGGGGCTCACATTGACCGTCGTGGGAGCGTGGATCTGTATGTTGATCGTCTTGCCGCCCTTCTGGACTAGCCAGTGCCTCACCGAGCCTCTCGGGGCCTCTGTGAAGCCTATGCCTCTTGTCAGCCTGTCCGGCGCTTTCCAGGGCCTCGACGTTTCAACCTTGCCGGCTTTCACCAGCTCCAGAGCCTTGGTGACGTTATCCCATGCCACGTAGGTGTCGAGGAGTAGGTTGAAGGCTCTGGCCCACAGCCTATAGATTGTTGTGCTCTTTAATGGAACCTTCCACTCGAACGTCATCTCCTCGCAGACCGCTGCTGGCAGGTCGTCGCTGCACGCCCTAGGAAGTGTCACTCTGAGTACCCTGTTGCCAGGGCCGAATATACTTGGCTGCATGCTCGTTACAAGCAGCCTGGCGTAGGGGCCCACCTCTATGGGGGTGACTCTGCCATCTTTCCACACTATCCTAACATGGGCCCCCCACGTGTACTTGCCCGCCCAGTCCCTGGCTCCCGGCTTTGGTATGGTGACCTTGTTCCACGGGTGGTATGCAGGATCCTGCTTGCCCCAGAGTAGCTTGTTGCCGAGAGGGTCCTCCTCAGTGTACCAGTCTTCTTTCCTAACCTTGTCAGCCCACTCCTCATAGAAGCTCCTCTCGACGTGCTCCATGGTGCTCACGTTTATCTCGGTGTACTTGTTGGTTACTAGCTCGCCGTTTAGGACAATACCTGGTTTAAGGTATCTTTTGCTTGCAGCCTCGTCTATGGACCTATACACATCCTCCCACTCGACATGATCGCCTATGGCGGAGTACGCCTCGGGGTCCTCGAAGATACCGCTTGACAGAGCATTGGCTGGGTCGTATGTGAGGCCGTTGTCAGCGTAGCCTAGGTTCTCGTAGAACCTGAGTAGGTCCTCCCAGACGA
>JALURD010000008.1 GCA_027057815.1 Acidilobaceae archaeon
TTGTGAAATGTGTTCTTTTTATTTAATAAAAATTATCAAATATCTCGAGTCGCCTATAACTGTGGGGTGTTTCAGTTTATCTCTTCTACTACTTTAAGGCCTCGTTTCATATACTAGCGTTCATGGGCAATAGTTGGTGGTTGATGATGATCGTGCTTGGAATAGAGTCTACAGCGCACACCTTCGGGGTGGGTGTGGTATCCGATGAGCCGCCGTTCATCCTGGCTGATATTAGGAAGAAGTACAGGCCGAAGACCGGCGGGATCCTGCCCAGGGAGGTTGCATCCTTTTTCTCAGAGGTCGCTGGCGAAGCTGTCCGCGAGGCTTTAGAGGCCTCTGGAGTGACGCCTAGGGATATTGATGGCGTGGCGGTGGCTCTGGGACCCGGCATGGGGCCAGCCCTGAGGGTGGGGGCGACCGTTGCTCGCGCACTAGCCTTTGCGTGGGGGAAGCCGCTCATCCCGGTTAACCATGCTGTGGCCCACCTGGAAATTGCAAGATTCACGGCTGGCCTGCGCGACCCAGTCATACTATACGTGGCGGGCGGGAACACTATGGTCACAACATTCCTCGACGGCAGGTACAGGGTCTTCGGCGAGACCCTGGATATAGCCCTGGGCAACCTTCTGGACACGTTCGCCAGGGAAGTAGGCATAGCTCCACCATACTTCAACGAGAAAGGGCACATCGTAGATCAATGCGCTGAAGGAGGGGAGTTTCTGGAGGACTTCCCCTACGTAGTCAAGGGCCAGGATGTTAGCTTCTCGGGCCTCTTAACAGCCGCGCTTAAAGCGGTCAAATCGGGGGCTAGGCTTGCGGATGTATGCCTCACGCTGAGGGAGATAGCTTATGCGAGCGTGGTCGAAGTCACGGAGAGATGCTTGGCCCATACAGGAAAGAAGGAGGTAACCGTGACCGGGGGTGTGGCCTCCAACGAGCCTCTGAGAGCTAAAATGGAGACTATGGCTAAGTCCCACGGCGCAGTCTTTAGGCCCGTGGCTAGAGAGTACGCGGTCGACAATGGAGTGATGATAGCCCTGACGGGCCTCGCAGCGCTCAGAGAAGGAGTGACTGTAGACCCCCTGAGATCATTCGTCAGGCAAAGGTGGAGGGTAGACGAGGTAGACGTACCATGGTATCCCTGGCTTCCAGGGTTCTAGCAGAGACCGTGGCTAGGCTCCCCCTCCTAGCCCGGGGGGCCGAGGCTGAGATCCGAGTGGGACAATTCATGGGATTCAAGGCCGTATACAAGGTTAGGGTGCGCAAAGAGTACATGCACCCCCGCCTTGACGTAACATTGAGGGCTAGGAGAACGCGAAGGGAGGCGAGGGTAATCACGGCAGCCAAGGCGGCAGGGGCAAGGGTTCCAAGAATCTACGCGATATTCCCAACAGTCGGACTCATAGTCATGGAATACATCGAAGGCCGCAGGCTGAAGGAGGTTTTCGACTGCGACCCGAGGCTTGGAGTAAGCCTCTCAAGGGAAGCAGGGAGGATACTTGGGCTCATACACGCCGCGGGAGTAGTCCATGGAGACTACACGACATCTAACCTAATCTACACAGGCAGTGCGCTCTATGCTATAGATTTTGGGCTCGCGGACTTCTCGAAGTCCATTGAGGAGAGGGCTGTAGACGTTCACCTATACAGGAGGAGCCTGGAAAGCGCTCACGCGCGCTACGCAGTGGAAGCCTTCGAGGAGTTCAGAAGAGGCTACAAAGAGACCGCCCCTAACCCCGATGACGTACTGGGTAGGGCCGAGGAGATAAGACTAAGGGGCCGCTACGTTGAAGCCAGGAGGCGCAGCGTGTGGGCGAGGATGGGTGAGTGAACAGGTTGGAAGTAGTAGTAGTGTACTTAGTCACGGGTAATCTCCACAAGCTTGATGAGGCCCGCGACGCGGTCAAGGATTATCCGGTGAGGCTTGAGGCCGCAAGGGTCGACAAGTTAGAGATACAAAGCGACAAAGTGGAAGAGATAGCCTTAACCGCGGCACGCCACGCCTTCGCTCAGCTGAGGAAGCCCGTCGCGGTTGATGATACATCACTAGAGATTGAGGCATTAA
>JALURD010000009.1 GCA_027057815.1 Acidilobaceae archaeon
TGAAAGAGGGCAAGATACTAGGGGTCAAGTGTCCCAGCTGCGGCAGGGTCTATGTTCCACCCAGGAGTTACTGCGAGTACTGCATGGTCCCGACAAGGGACTGGGTAGAGCTGCCTGGAACCGGGACGATACACACGGCGGTGGTGAGCTATATCGCAACGGACAGGAGTAGACTGAAGGAGCCAGAGATTGTAGGAGTAATCAGGCTCGATGCTCCAGGCTATAGCGAGGACAGCTTTGAATTCGCAGGCCTCTTCCACAGATTCTGCGGGGTCAAACCCGAGGATGTGATGTCGGGGAAAGCCATAGGAATGAAGGTGAAACCCCGCTGGAAGCCGCCTGAACAGAGGAAGGGCGACATCAATGACATAGAATGCTTCGAACCCGTAGAGGAGGGGTGAAGGAGTTATGGCCTGGCAGTGGTGGAAGAAGGCAGGGCCACACTTCCCCAAACACTACCCCGGCAGGATGGAGGTTGAAAGCTACATCTACACGCCTGGAAGGCATGGAGTGGAGTTTGCAAAGGCCCTAAAGGAAGGCAAAATCCTTGGGATGAAGTGCGGCAAGACGGTCATAGTGCCGCCGAAGACCTTCTGCCCAGACTTCACGGAAGGGGAGCTGGTCGAGGTTAAGGGGCCCTGGAGAGTACAGTATTACACAGTCATATATGAGACCATTGAAGGCGAGAAGCTGGGCGAACCCGTAATAGTCGCAGTCGTAAAGCCTGACGACGCAGACACAGGCATCATTCACGTAGTCAGAGCAGACCCCACCCAGCTCTATCCCGGCATGGTGGTAAAGCCTGTATGGAAGCCGCCTGAGCAGAGGAAGGGCCTCATAACGGATATTGAATATTGGGTGCCTGAAGAGCAATAGCCACGCCTATCCCCCATCACACCTTCTTTGCCTTCCACCGTAGATCCTGGTAACGCTTAATTGGAGCAGGGCCTCTTCACCGTGGAAGCCAGGCCATAGACGTAGGCGGGTCGTGATGAATATTGGCGAGGAGCCTCAGGGGCTTCATAGCTCTGACTTTGACTACAATGCTCTGGGGTACAAGCTTCCCGGCGATAAAGCTAGTCGTCGGAGACATAGGGGAATACGCCTACACCTGGATGAGGGGCGCTCTCTCGCTCGCCTTACTATCACCATACCTAGCATGGGTGTATCTTAATGGGAGACTTGACAGGCTCACGCTAAGAGGCGGCCTCCTCGCCGGGATCGCGTACGCCCTAGGCCTATGGCTCCAGGGATGGGGCACAGGCCTAACCACGGCCAGTAACAGCGCATTCATAACAGCCCTTCACATGGTCTGGGTCCACATATATGCAGCAGCCCTCACGGGGAAATACTCGAGGCGCCTCGTCGCCTCGCTTCTTCTGGCATTAGCAGGAGTATTCCTACTCACAAGGCCAGATATTCACTTGAACGTAGGAGACCTCCTAGTCTTAGCAGGTTCATTCATGTGGGCAGCCCAGGTCATAATAGTAGACAAGTACAGCCGCGGGGATCCCCTCCAATTCACAGCAGCCCAGATAGCAGTGTCGACAGTCTTCATATTCCCGGACGCCTTACAGTCTGGCATAGCACAACCCTCAAGCGACACGTTAGTCCTCCTGCTCTACCTCGCGGCAGGCCCGGGCATTGGGGCCTTCACACTCCAAGTCTACGGACAAAGATTCGTCAACCCCGCAGTCGCAACAATCATCTACCAGCTTGAGCCCGTATTCGCAGCGATAGCCTCATACCTGTGGATCCACGAAGTCTTAGCTCAGCACCAGATCCTTGGAGCATTACTAATCATGCTATCAATAGTCGTTGCCGGGTAGAAGGAAGGGTATGTGTAAGGACTACTTTCTTAACGAGAGAATAGCCTCTCATTCTCTGAGATTATCATTATCAGCATAGTGGTCCTCACCGCCGTAGCAGTTTACCTGCATGCTAAAAAGCAGGGATTAGGTGGGCTTGCATTTCTTTGGGCGCTGGTAGCGCTAATTTTAGGCCCACTCGGAGTCCTTGCATACAGTATATACGTCAGCTATGCTAATTCTAGGCGTT
>JALURD010000010.1 GCA_027057815.1 Acidilobaceae archaeon
TAAGCGTCGTTTCAACCTCCTCCATAAGTCTGCTAGTGCTCTCGCCCCAGTACTCCCACCACAGGCTCCCTGCAAGCGATGCGAGTCTCTCCTCTATCATCCTGGCCCTCCTCAACATCCTCATGAGGATGTCCATTGGGTCCTCGGCCATGACATTGACACCTCCAAGCTGGCTTTACCCCGCGTTAGGTGTAGACTAGGGGCGTCCTGTACTCGAGTGGCTTCCCAAGCCTGTTCAGGGCCTCCCTAGTCTCCTTCATGAACTGCCTCAGCCTGAGCCTCAAGTGCTCTGCCTCCTCCAAGAGCTTCTCCACGCTTACCTCCAAGCCCACAGCCTTGCCTAAGGCCTGGAGCGCCGCTGCTGCCGCCTCAGGATCCGGAAAGTCAACGTAGGACTCCACTAGCAGGAGGAGGTTGCCCATCCTCCTCCTCACGGACTCCTTTAACACCACTGCGTAGGGGCCTGCTATGATTCCATTCTCAAACTTCTCAGCGTTGAGGCGCGAGCCTATCTCCTCCGCTGGGCCCGGAGTTGCCAGCCAGTATACCCGAGGCTCTCCACCCTTCAGCCTGGCCGGGCTGCCGACTCCAGTCACGCTGATTATAACCTCGAACCCCCTGCGCCTGGCGTACTCTACTATTGCAGACCCTAGGGGGGCGACGCCGGGGGGCGCTACGGGCACGTCTGTTATGAGGACCGCGAAGTCTTCTCCGTCACTGTATATCCTCATGGGGTGTAGGGGTTTACCGTCGACAACCACGGCGACTGGTGGAAGGAAAGCGTAGCTCTCTACCCCGACAGCGTCCTTCAGCTTCCTCTCACGAACTATGTGCATCGCGGCTATTGAGCCAACAAGCCCGACGTCCGGGAGGCCTAGTATAAGGTACTTAGGCCTGCCGAGGTCGCCATATTCCCTGAATAGGAATCCATCTATTTCCTCCTCATAGAACTTACCTATCACGCCACACACCCCCAGGCGCTTCTACAGTATAAGAGGCCCTCACCACTATATTGCTAACCTATACGAACCATAAATACCCGTAGCTATGGATGAATTCACTACACGGTCTGAGTGAAAGAGCGGGTGAATAGCCGTGGCCAAGATAAAGGTCTGGATCGACAGGGATGAGTGCATAGCGGACATGGTCTGTGTAAGCCTTTGCGGCGAGGTCTTCGAGATGAGCGATGAGGACGGGAAGAGCCAGATCGTAGCCCAGTTCAGGGTGAACCCAGACAACGTCGGAGAGGGAGTGGTTCCTGAGGACCTCAAGGACTGCGTTGAGAGCGCCGCTGAGAGCTGTCCGGTGAACATAATCCACTACGAGGTAATCGAAGAGTAACCTCCTAAAAGGTCCAAGCCCCCGAGGGTTGCTCCCATCCGCTTTTTAGCGCCCGCACGGCGAGCCCCATTACTCGACGGTGTATCCAGTTGGCTGGAGAAGAAGTTAAGACTAAGGGTAAGTGTCCGGAGCTTATAGACAAGGTCTCCCGTTTGGCTGAGAAGGAATTGAACGTGAAGGGGTCTCGCACGCAAGTCGGTGGAGCGGAGATATACAGTGTGACCGTGGGCCTAGGGAGCATTGCTGCAGTTGTTGGCGTTGCGTGCGAGGAGTCGAGCGGGCTCAGCGCCTCCGCAAGCCTATTCTATTCTAACATAAAGAGGAGCGTTGACGCCTTGGAGTGGCTACTCGCCTACAACTACCACTCGCCAGGCTATTGGCTCCTGGTTGATGAGGGTGGGGAGAAGGTTCTCACGTACATGGTTACCCCCAGCGACCCCTGGGATCCCGAGGCTGCCCTTGTAGCCCTAACCTACGCTGCTAAGGCTCTAGTCGACGCCGCAAGCATACTGGGAGTTGAGGATGGCGAGGAGAAGGCTGGGTTTAGCGAGGAGAGTGGCGGGGAGGGCTAGTCCCTAGCTAACCTCAACCGTGCCGTCAGAGCGCACGGTAACCACGCTTCCTTCTCTGATCTTTGACAGCTGACTCCATGGTATCCCGTCTACCAGGGGCACTCCTGCGAGGACACAGCCAGTAACTACTATGGGCTC
>JALURD010000011.1 GCA_027057815.1 Acidilobaceae archaeon
ACTGAGCCGCCAGTGGTCAGCCAGCACGCGCAGGCTTCTCCAGAGAACGTTGACTTTGAAGGAGCCGCTAGCCCATCCATGCTCGAGGGAGACGTTCACTCTTACAATGAATGATGAGACCCTGCCTTCGGACACGTTGTAAAGGTACTCGTAGGCGCTGTGAGGGATCCCTACAACTACCTTCCCTCCAGGATAGACTACACCTGTACAGTTGAATCTAGTGTATGCGACTACTACTATACACGAGTTGACACTGACTATCGAAGTGCCCTCGGCCTGGTAAGATAAGATCACGCTTCTAACTATGGGGTCGTGGTTGACCTCTATTAGCGTGACTCGTGGAATCTGGGCGCCCTCTAGGATGCCGGGGGGCACTAGCACGGAGAGCGCTATGGACATGGATAGGGAGGCGAAGAGGAACGCCACGCTAAACGGGATAATCAAACTGCCATGGAGCCGACGCCTCGCGAAGGCATATATGAGGGGTAGCGAGACTACCGCTACCAGGGAGGGTACCCATAACACCGAGGGAAATGATGCCATCACGGCGTACGAGGCTCTATCCGCTGCTGGCTCAGGCTCAAGGCTTCCAAGGAGCCCCGGACCCCTCACCACGTAGGGGCCTCCACCTTGGGAGGCAGCACCTAGAACAGCGTCCCCGAAACCCCCCGGTCCCCTGCCTGGGAGTATGAAGGCTGCCAGTGGGAGTCCTAGAATGCTGGCGGCCCCGAGGAGTACAGGGGTTAGGGCTATGGCTACTAGGATGGCTAGTGTCGTGTAGTGCCTCCTCGCCATGCCTGGATCCCCGGAGGCTCTTGAGAGCCGCTATGATGTGGTAAGGCCGTCCTCGGGTCTATGATGAGGGTTACCGGGTACGAGACGCACGCGCCCATACCTTGGGGTAGGGTGCAGTACTCGAGCACAAGGCTTACAGACGAGTTGGTTGGCGAGGCCTTACTTGCGTTAGCTTGTATGAGCGCAGCATAGTAGCCCGCTATGGGCGGGGATACGGCGATCCAGCTCGTCTCCCAGCTGGTGGGGAAGCCGTTCCTGATAGTTATCCGGCTAGATTCGTGGGCTGTAGAGTTGACTAGCCATATGGACGCGTTGAGGGACGGGTTTACACTGAGCGCTTCTAGTTTAAGCCTGGCGTAAAGCACTCTATCGCTAGTCACGTTTGCCGCAAGTATTGGCTGGGAGAAAACGTATGAGCTAGTCTCAATTGATAGGTATGCGCTGTCAACGTAGAGGGCTGGCCATACGCCAGCTACTACGTACATGCCTATAGCTAGAATGTAGCGTCTACCCGGTTCTAGATATGGTGTGATATCCCATGTATAGGAGGTGTATTGCGTTGATGGGAAGTCGTAGACCAGCCAGGCCCACGCGCTAGACTGGGGATCCCAGAGCCCTACTTCATAAACCATGGGGGGTGTTGGGGAGAAGGCCCAGTCGCCTCTAAGGGTGACGTTGACTATAACCCTGACTATGTTGGTGTTGGGCACCGTGACTTCTTGTAGTATGAAGGCGCTTTCGTCGAATACGATGCTAGTGTTACTCTCTATGCTAATAACTCCACCACTGGCTCCCTGGTCGCCTGGAAGCCAGTAGCAGGTGAGGCTTGCCGATGGAGCGCAATACCAGCCGTCGGGTGATGAGAAGAAGTCGGGGTTATACACTAGCTGTGCAAAGTTGCTCGTATACACGACCACGCTGGCGCTGGCTAGTGCCGGGCCTAGTGTGACTGAGACGTTAGGACTGTTCGGTTCAGCTAGGATGACTTCAGGCCTCTGAGGTACAAGGCTTGCGGAGGCAGTGTAGTATACGAAGACTGTTGAGGCGGCTATATTAGCAGCTAACAGCGCTGTTAGGGCAAAGAAGGTTAGTAGCAGTCTTGGTCCGAGCAATCCATGCATTACCCCTCTCATCACGGCGGCGTCTCAGTCGTGCCGGCGGCTGTGTAGATTAGATCGAACTGTGCCTGGCCATCGGTCAAGCTTGGCGGGGACACTGGGCTGCCTCCGTTCTCGCTTATCACTATTTCAACGTCCACGGTATACGTGGCTCCTGCGGGGAGCGTGAATGATACCTGGTTGTTGCTAGCCTGGAGGTCTAGGGTGGCCTGGAGGGTTCTTGTTGCATCGTACACGTAGACCTTGGCGGATGCCACGTTTGTATCGCTGAGCGGATCCGTGACTCTAAGGTAGACGGTGTAGGCGTTCGTAGTGTCCTGGTTAACTACTTCTAGAACGTTCTTGTAGTATGTCTTCCCATATGTTGGGTGCAATGTTAGGGAAGCGCTGGCTCCAGCGCTTCCCACGGTCACGGTTATAGTGTTGCCGAATAGGTCTGGCTGGTTGGCGTTGCTCCCCTCTTTAAGGTATACTGGGGGCTGCGAGGTTTGGAGGGATAGGCTTGACGTGTAGTAAACGAACACGCTGGCATTGGCGACTGTTAGCATTAGAACGGAGAGGAGTAGTATGCCCATTTTGGCCTTGTTAACGTTTTTGATCCATGCCAAGCTGCTCGGCCCCCGCACGTTAAGCCTTTTATCTGTTTATTCAGCTTCTCTATTTAAGGGTTAGAAGTTCTGTTATAAGTGTCTGGGATTTGACTGACTCTAATAGATAGACCCTTTAAATGTATTTTTAATTGTTTCACGTAATTTTTAAGTAGTACCACTTTCTAGTGGTTACAGCCTTTGAAGCTAAAACTTGCAAGAGTCAAAGCTGGTGTTGAAGGGAGAAGCCCCTGAAGGGGTGGCTGGAGCTGGTCAGGCTGAAGGTGCTTAATACTCTGGGCAGAAAACTGGAGGACTTCGAGCCCTTCCAACCGCCTAAGGTAGGCATGTACGTCTGCGGGCCCACGGTCTACGATGAGACCCACATAGGCCACTTGAGGACCTTCGTGGCCTTTGATGGGATAAAGAGGTACCTCCGCCTCAGGGGTTACGATGTCATTCATGTGCAGAACATTACGGATATCGATGATAAGATAATCAATAGGGCCCGTGAGGAGGGGAAGGACTGGAAAGAAATAGCAGACCACTACACTAGGGAGTACCTTGACGTGATAAGCCAGGTGGGGATTAAGATACACTTCCACCCCCGCGTCACGGAGCATATAGAGCAGATCATAGAATTCATACAGGTCCTAATCGATAAGGGCTACGCCTACGTAGCTCCCAGCGGGAGCGTCTACTTCGACGTTGACAGGTACGACTACTATGGGGAGCTGAGTGGTAGGCTCTCAAAGGATCAGTGGAGGCAGGAGGAGGAAGTTGCAGGCGAGAAGAGACACCCCTACGACTTTGCGTTATGGAAGGCTGCGAAGCCCGGAGAGCCGTGGTGGGAGAGCCCATGGGGGAGGGGCAGGCCGGGGTGGCACATTGAGTGCAGCGTGATGAGTAGCAGATTCCTAGGTGGACGCGTAGACATCCATGGAGGCGCGCAGGACCTCATCTTCCCTCACCATGAGAATGAGAAGGCGCAGAGTGAGGCCGCGCTCGGGGTTAGGCCCTGGGTGAAGTACTGGCTACACGCGGGTTACCTGACGATCGAGGGAGAGAAGATGAGTAAGAGCCTAGGGAACATTATTCCGGCGAAGGAGGCCCTCAAGAGGTGGGGTCCGAGGACGCTGAGGCTCTGGCTACTCAGCGCACACTACCGCACCCAGATCGACTACAGCGAGCACGCCCTCGAGGAGGCTAGGAGGCTTCTAGATAGGCTGAGCAGGGCGGCCCAGCTCCTCTCAAGACTCGCCAGGCAGCTTGGCCCAGCGCACTCCGTCACAGACAAGGACCTCGAAGTCCTCAAGAGACTGCTAGCTGACAGGGCTGGCTTCCATAGGGAGATGAGCAGGGACTTCAACTTCGCAGGGGCCATGAGGCACATCCATTCCACTCTCTCCACGATATTCGAGGACGTAGCCTCTACCACTAACTCAGCCATAGTCCTCGTGGCCCTAGACAACCTGAGAGTGTACAACGAGGTCCTAGGAGTAATCGATGAGGATCTCTCAGAGGCTAAGTGGGAGCAGGCACTACCCGTTGACCAGCTCGTAGACTTGATAGTGGAGGTGAGGAGCGAGCTCCGCAGGATGAAAATGTACGAGCTAAGCGACGCCATAAGGGAGAAGCTCATGAAGCTAGGCATAAGGCTCCTAGATTACAAGGACCGCACCGAGTGGTACATAGAGAGGAAGGAGTGAACACCCTTCCACATACATCATCCGCTACTGTCCATAGCCGGACACGTAGCCCGCGATAGAGGGGCGGGGGCGCCCGGAGTTGCCCACCGCTGGCGAATGGTACAACGCCGTCTGGCGGGCAGTTCGGGGAGACCCCGGAGAGCTGGAACCCCTAACGGACCCGGGCGTTTATGAGGGAATCCTCTCCTACCTAGGGTCACGGGGGGTCAAGGGACTCATTGCAAGGTTCTATGCCGCCGTCATCGCGGGCGCTAAGGGACTAGTGGGCCAGTTGGTTAGCTTGAACCCCGCAGACCCGGGGGACTGTGAGCTAGCTCTAACGGCAGCGAGGGAGGCGGCTAGGCTGGCCTCCATGCTTGCAATGGACGTGGCACAGGAGCACGCCCTCTACAAGCCACCGGAGTGGGCCACAAGGGCTGCGAAGGCCGCAGTGGAGGCCCTCAAGTGCGTGGCGGGGTCCATTGAGGAGCAGTGTAGAGCCCTGGGGATAGCGTGAGGAACCAGAGCTATGCAAGGTCCTCTCCTTGATAATAGCCCCAGCGGGGATCCCTCTTGACTAGGTGAGCTGGGGGCGGCTCGGGTTGATGATTGTTATGATGATTGGGCCGGCGGGAAGTGGCAAGTCAACGCTTACTGGGGCGTATGCTAGGTGGCTTGAGTCAGAGCTGGGGGCGAGGGTCTTCAAGGTTAACCTTGACCCGGCGGCGGAGTACGTACCCTACACTCCTGACTATGACGTGAGGAGGGTTGTCGATGCTAGGAGAGTGGCGCTGGAGTACGGCCTTGGCCCGAATGGGGCGCTAGTCAAGTCCATGGAGATACTGGCGGAGAGACTTGATGAGCCCGTGAGGGCGATAGAGGACTCGGGAGCCGACTACGTCATAGTGGACACGCCTGGCCAGATGGAGGTATTCCTCTTCCGCGACGTCAGCGTGAGGCTGGCCAGAGCCCTCGAGCCTGTCGGCGAGAGGCTTTGCAGCCTCTTCATCCTAGACGCAACCGCTGTAAAGGAGCCCCCCGACTACGCTTTCCAGTTACTGCTCGCCGTCGCGGCGAGCCTCCGGCTGGACCTGGAGGTGGCCCCGGTCCTCAACAAGGCTGACCTCATGCCAGCAAGCCTCCAGGCTACCGGCGACCTCCATAGCGATTACCCATGGCTATCCAAGAGCTTGAAGGCCCACAGAAGCCTGTACGCTGAGATGCTACACGAGCTAACGAGGCGCACCCTATTCTACGCTAAAAAGGTGAGGGTTCCGAGGGTTTCAGCCTTAAAAGGCGAGGGCCTCGACGATCTCCACAGGCTCGTGCTCGAGATGCAATGCGCCTGCGGAGACCTAACTTAGTTAACCCCCGGGTGGGGGAGCACGTGTGCACCTCAAGAGGCTGGCGGCGCTCTCGCTCTTCGCCTGGATCATCGTCTCCGCCCTCCTACTTCCTCAAGCCCTGAGGCTTGAGGAGAGGCTAGTCTACTCAGAGGAGCACCTAGTCCCGAGGGACATTGAGAGCTACAGGGCTCTCGAGGTCCTCAGGAGCATAGGCGAGGCCCCGGAGAGCAGTTACATAATAGCAATCTACAGGCCTGTGACCCTAGAGACGTCCCAGGTCATGGAGTCAAGGCTTAGGGAGGCTTTGAGGGACTGGGATCCCGTCATAATCGGCCCTTGGAGCGTCTACTCAAAGGTGATCAGTGAGGCCAAGTCGAGGCTGGCGGGGGTACTAGAGAACGCCTCGAAGGCGTACCGAGACCTAGGGGAGCTAGCACAGGCGGCCTCGGAGGCCTACACTGAACTTAGGAGGGCCCTGAACCTCACGTACGGCATCGCCTACGCCTACATGGAGGCCTACAACTTCGCGGCAGCCATAGGCCTTGCAGACCCTTCAAGGGCAGCTTATGAGGCCCTTAGGCAGGCCCTCCCCGAGGAGGCTAAGCCATTCCTAGACGAGTTCTACAAGGCCCTCCAGGAATTAACGGGTGGTAAGCCCGAGCGGGAGGCCCTTGAGGAGGCGGCTAGAGCTGCGGCTGCCAAATTGCTCCCCCGCGAGGTTGCCGGGCTAGTCGCGAGGTTCGGGCTGGGGAACTATACCGACGTCGAGGCAGTTACCTCTGTGGTCTACGAGGAATTCGCCTCCAGGGGGGTAAACCTATCCCTCGACGAGTTCAAGGAGCTGATCCGGGATCCCGTGGGGGCCCTCGAGAGAATAGTAGCTGGCCGCCTATCATCCGCAGCCCCCTGCCTTGCGGACGCGTTCAAGCTTCTGCTCCAGGGATCCCCTCCCGAGGAGGCCGTGGATGAAGCGTGCAGGGGCTACCTGGAGTCCACGCTGCCCTTCCCTGATGCTATACCAGAAGACGTCAGGAACCAGCTGGTATCGGGGGGTTACGGCTTCATATACGCGTACACGAGGAGATCTGTCGAGGTTAACGAGTCAATCGAGGTGATGGAGAGCCTCGAATCCGGCCTGGAGGGCGTTGAAGTCTACTACTACGGCTCTATACCACTATTCGCAGAGGTGGCGGTTAACGCTGAGAGGGAGACAGCCAGGATAGACGTGGCAACAGCGGTCCTAGTGACTATCCTACTCATAGTACTC
>JALURD010000012.1 GCA_027057815.1 Acidilobaceae archaeon
TGAAAGCCAGCTCCTCGTAAACGCGTGCCAGCTCGCCCAGCGAATAACTGGGGGGAGCCTTGCCATTCTCTTTATAGTACGATGCTACCTCGGAGGCCTTAGCGGCGATGTCCGCCGGGAGTTCATCCAATATATTAGGTATAATGTTTATTATTTTAGTTATCTCCATTGCTAGAAGGTCAGCTAAAGGCTCCGGAGTACCCTGCTGTCCAGCCGCCAATAACGCGCCCATGGGCTGTACAGCCATTAGTACTAATACTATGAGGCCAGCGGCCCTAGCTGCCAGTGCACTGCTAGGCAAGGTCTATCCACACCCCCGCGCCTCCACCTCCTATGAGAGGCTAGAGGGCACGTTTAAGGGAAATCCCGGAACCACTGGGCTACATCGTTCCGGGCCAGGTGAAACGGTGGCGGAACGGTTCCGGGGGTCGTACCTAATTACACTGGAGGCTGTTCCTCGGTTTGGCGTGGGGTGTGAGCTTGAGGGCCCAGGGTTTAGCCTGGCTCATTGCCCTGATTGCTTTGCCCTGGCTCCTCGGGTTTACCACTGCTTCTGCGAGTAACGTTGAGGGATTGTACAGGGTTGAGATAACTACTGATGGCCTCGTCATTGTGTCGTTTAACGTGAGTGTTAGCCCGGGACTTAACCCGGTGCCCTTGCCTGTGGAGCCCGTGGAGGCCACTATAGAGACTGTGGTTAACGGTGTGAGCGTCCCGCCTCTATACGTGAACGGTACATTATACATTGCATCGGAGTCCGTGGGCTCGGCGTTTGTGACTTACACTGGGAAGATTTCAGTTACGGGGGGAGTGGTCTCATTCAACGTTTCCGGTAGCGGTGCAGTAGAACTCGTCGTCCCCCCTAACGTGATACTACTCTCGTTGCCCCAGAGCATCTCCAGCTATGAGGTCCTGGGTAATGGAACCCTCGTTATAGTCTTCCAGGGGCCCGCCGTGGTGGAGTTCACCCTAAGGGAGATCCTGGGGACCCCTACAGCTACGAGCCCCTCTGCAGCTCCCACAGCGCCATCCACGACAGGGGCCAGTCAGGGATCCCCCACATCGGCGCAGACGACGTCCACACAGACAGGCGGGATCCCCGCCATAGCTAAGCCTTTAGCCGCTGGATTCCTTGCAGCCTTCGCTGTCGCCGTGGCAATGCTCTACCTTAGACGCCGGGGGAGGCCCGGCCCTGAGGAAGCTGAGAGGCCCTTAACCGAGGCTGACAGGCTTATACTTAAAGCATTAGAGGAAGCTGGAGGGGAGGCATTGCAAAGCGAGTTGCAGAGGATGACTGGACTTCCTAAGACGACGTTGTGGAGGAGGCTTAGGAGGCTGGAGGAGGCCGGCTATGTGGAGTTAAGGCGTGAGGGTAAAGTGAATAGAGTAAAGCTCCTCCGCAAGCCCGGCTAGAACCCTCCTTCACTCGGTTAAGCCCGCAGTAGCTGCTAGGCTTGTAGGCTTCCTGCCCTCGAGGAGCGTCAAGTACAGGTTGAGGTGCCTCCTCGCAACCCTGGGCCACTGGGTCTTAGCAGCGTAGGCGTATACCTCCGACATGTAGGAGGAGGCGAGGTCGTAGTTCTCGCGTAGCCATCTGAGGATCCCCGCGAGTGAGTCGGGATCCCTTGGGGGGACCGTGAGGCCGGGGGCGTGCTGGTAGAGCTCTATCAGCCTGGGAACCCTGGTGCCGACGATCGGCTTCAGGCTCCCCATGCTCAGGTGGAGGATCCCGCTCACCGCGTAAGCCCCCGGCTTGTCCCTGTAGGGAAGGACTATCGCGTCGGCCAGGGCTGCCAGCTTGAGTATCTGGTCGTGGCTCAGGTACCTCTCGACGTGGACTACTGAGGGTGCCTCCCTAAGGCTCTCAGCGGCCTTCCCATTCCAAACCTCGCCAGCGACGACCACAGTAGCCCAGCCTGGCTCCAGCCTCTTCATCGCCTCCACGAGTACATCCAGGCCCTTGTCGAGCCTGAGGAAGCCTGGGACCGCTAGTATCATGCCCCTAAGCCTCCGAGGCTCTAGGCCTATCTCCATCGTTAGGCTTT
>JALURD010000013.1 GCA_027057815.1 Acidilobaceae archaeon
CGGGTCAGAGGGATGGCCTCCCATCCCCACCCGGCTCAGTTAATGCGTTACTTGGAGGAGGCCGCGAGTTCCTCGAGCTCGGCGGCCTTCTCCTCGAGTAGCCTGGCTAGCGCTTGCCATACCACCTTCTTGCACTCTGGACTGGCGTCGCTCGAGTAGACCGCTTCGCGGAGCTCGCGCTTGAGGCGAGCATAGAACTGTAAGACGCTAGCCCACTCCAACCCCTTAATGACACAGCCCGGTTTAAACTCTGTCAGCCGTGGATCCCCGGGGTACTGCTTATTTATGAATGGGGTTTCCATTCCCCCTTCCAAGGGGTGCTAATCGCGTGAGCCGGGGCTCATTTATCGGTGAGATCCTAGAATTCCCAGAGCCTGGGAAGATCATTATAAACGGTGTTGGAAAACCGAAAGAGGTGAACCTGCCAGTCGAAGTGGTAGCTTGGCTTAGAGAGAGCTACGCTGCAAGGGCGGTGTTGAGAGAGCTGGTAACTCACTATAAGTTCAGGCAGAGGCTGGCCCACCCAGGCGCACTCAGGAGCCTCATCCTACTGTTATACGCTAGAGCCCGGGGGGAAGCACCATACAGGGTTGCTAGGCGTTACGGTGTTGCCCCGGAGCAGCTCTATAGGATCGAGCGTGGTATAAAGAAGGACGAACTCTATGACTACGTAATGAACGTGCTACTCCTCGAACGAGAGGGGAGGCAACAAACATAAACCCCCGAAAGACCCCATAACGCCCACACGGGCGCCGGGGTAGCTCAGCGGTAGAGCGCCGGGCTGTTAACCCGGTGGTCGGGGGTTCGAATCCCCTCCCCGGCGCCACGCATCCAAAATGAACGAGAATAACACTGTCAAGTAACAGCCTTTCAATAATAACAAGCTTATTTCGTGCAGCACGATGAAGGCCTTTTCTCCTTAAATGGTTAATTTAAAGGGATAAGGAACACGAGTAGTTTTATAGCATATATTTCTCTTCGTAGTATCTATAATCGACAGAATATAGTGGTTCCTCTAATCATTTCAATCCAAGACTTACTTCCACGCAATAATGTTTACAATGAATTTATCTGCATCAATTCCGTGCTTAGCAAGTCTCTCTTTAACGCATTCAATTATCTCAGGATCCTCTATATCTATGATTTTGTTATCCTCCAGTATGACATTTATGTGTGGCTTTACGTCGGTTTCAACTACCGTGTCTCCCTTGTGACTGAAAAGCTTAACTAGGCCTAGTTCCTCGAGGGTCTTTATTGTTATGTATACTGTTGAGAAGCTAATAGTTGGGGCCACCTTGGTGGCTTCCCTGTGTATGTCAGTTAAGGTGGGATGTGTCTTGTCAAGCTTGAGTAGGGCGTTGATTATTGCTATTCTCTGCGCTGTTATCTTGAAGCCTTTATTCTTGAGCATCTGTATTATCCTGGCCAGCCTATTATCTTCATAGATTGCGCTCTTGCTTTCCATCTCCTCGGGTCACCCCTTCTTCTTACTCAATGCTACTAACTTGAAGTGGCTACACTTTTAAGGCTATATAATATACATTATAATACGCCCTAGGTTTTCTCTTTAAAACAACTATAGAAATATTATATGACCGCATAATTAGAATCTAATCTCTGCATAGCTTTAACGCTTCCCATGGTAGGTCTGTTATGATATAGTCCACCCCCATTTTTATGGCTTGTAGTATATTACCTTCCTCATTAATGGTCCATGCCGCTACTAGTAATGCTTTGCCGTGGAGTGCTTTGACTAGCTCCTCATCGATGTAGGTAAAGCGTAGAGATAAACCGTCGGCCTTGGGCCCGCGGGCTGCTTCCACTGGATCGGCTGGTCTATGGTCGAGGCTGGCGAAGACTTTAGCACCCGAGAGCACTCTTCTTATACCTGGTATGTCGCTATGCCATCGAGTCGAGACAACCACTTGCCTGCCATAGAGTAGACCTTTAAATACTGAGAGCTCCTCAGGCGGAATCCTAGTCTTCAGGTCAAGCCATACACCCATACCCCGCGGTAGCAGTTCTGGCAACTCAGTAGGGCTAGGAGGCTTCCGGATGTGTATGCTCAACAGGAAGCGTGCTACCCTTTCCCTTAATGTCACGTGCCTCTCATCTTCTAGAATGTGGCCAAGCCCTATTTTGCCGTCTTTGTACCAAACATCAAATTCAACCATGTCAACTCCTGCCTCAATGTACCTTTGAAGCCATATGGGGGAGTTAGCCCTGTGACCCACTATCGTCGGGCACTTTGCCATTAATTAACCCCCTAAAACTTCTAGGTCTTCCCGTGCAACGCTTTCTATGGCAGCGGCAAGAGAACGGAGACACGGCTCGTCCCTCGATTTCATCGCCTCTATTAGGTTGCCTACTACTTCTTCGTACAACCTTAGTCTTACACTGCTAACGGTATCGTCTCCCCTGAGCTCCGCCTCAGCCAGTGCTGACATGAATATTAGAAAACCTGAAATACTGTCCAAAGGTATCCCGACGAAGCCGCGGAAGCCGCTCCTCGCAGCCGCTTCAAGGTAATACTTGTACGTAGACCTTGGTAACAGCGAGTCGAGGGATAGATTGCCTACTTCCCCCACGCATTCCGCTACAAAGAAGAGTACTTCATCGGTCGCTAGACCCTTAACGTGGTACTCGCTCGCTTCATCCTCATCTACACTACCGAGGAGTCCCCTAGCGAGTAAAGCATACGAGACTGATACTCGCGCCAGCACCAACCCTAAACGCTCGCTCCCCAAGGCTTTCAATCCCACCATAAACTCCGGGTATATCCCAGGCCTCCAACAACTTACAGCAGACGATTTAAAGTGAAAGCTGCGTACTCGTGCCTCGAAGGCCCTCTCGCACATCACTAAGCGTGTAAAATGTTATTTTAGAAGAAGTCCTCGAACTCCCCACGAGCCCTGGCCTCAGCCTCTAGCTCCCTTAGCTCCTCCTCGAAGTCTTTAAGCCTCCTTGCTCTAGACTTGGCTGCTGCCTCAACGGCGAACTGACATCTACCGTCAGGTAGCATCGCATGCTTCGCGCAGGCTGCATACCTGCATTGTGCTCCAATGCACTTGTCACCTATCCAGGCACACATCGCTACCTTCATAGGCCTTCCTCTATAGTAGACTGTTGCAGTTCTCAACGCGTTCTTAGAACACCTGAAGAACGGGCATAGAGGGTTGCATTTATCGCCGACAGGCCTAGGCCTCGGCTCACCCCTTGGGGGCTGGCCTGGCCTCCCAGGTCTAGGGCCCCTACCAGGAGATGGCTTCACTGCTCGCACCCCTCAGGATTCTCCAAGCCTTCACTCCCTGACTTGCCTCGCGCCTCATCTGCACTTGTCTCTCTAGGGCTTGAACCATTTAAACATTATATAGCTGACTTCTCCCCCCACGTGGACTGCCACGGTTAGCGTCTTCCTAACGCTATGACTTAACCTGGCAGCCCTGAGTATTTCGCCCGCATCCACCTCCTCCGAGGGGTCAACTACCGTGACCAGGAAGGGCGCGTGGTCTATCCCGGGGCCATGCCTGTATACAGCGAAGTCCGCCCCAAACTTTAGGCCAGGCCTTACTACCAGGCCCCTATCCCTAAGGCTTTTGTACACAGTGTATAGCCTCTCCATTCTAGGCTTGCTTCTTATGAACCTGTCATACAACTCGCCATGAGAGATCGTAGATCCATCCTCGCCTATAACCTCAATTGCACCCCTCTCAGCCAGGTATACGGCCTCAAAAGGGTTCAAGATCAACGGGGCACGGGCCTCAGCAGGGGAGGCCTTAGGCGCGCCAAGAGGAGCACCATAAAAGCCAGCGCGGTAAATTTCCTCGGCTTCCTTCACGTCTTCAATTATTACCCTACCGCCAATAAGCCTCGCTCTAGCCTTCAAACCCGTACACCCAGAGGGGATGCGCTGGCTTAGCTCTAAGCATGCTGGCTAGGAGGCCTCAGCTATTATTCTGAGGTGATTAGCAGCCTCATGCAGCTCGTCCACCACACTCTCTATGAAATCGACTGCATCCTTGAGGAGGAGCACCTGAGCTGCAGGTATCCCACCGGCTCCTAGTAACCATGTCAGCATGGATCTGTACTCCGAATCGGCTTCCTCTTCGAGCTGCGCGACCTGCTTGAGCCTTGATTTTACGAGAGCCATGCTCTCAGGCATAGCGGAGGCAACTAGCGTTAACGCTGAGTCGAGTAGGCCAGCCGCCTCCTTGGCCTTAACTGCTAGCCAACCCGCCCTCTTAAGGGCCTCTTCGGGTAGCTTCTCCCCGTTGAGGACGGAGAGCCTGAATAAGGCGGCTTCCAGCCTTTGAGCCGCCCTGTGGATAGACCTGGCTATGAAGAGGTAGAGATCTGCATTATCGAGTAGCTCGGAGCGGCCGTTAGCTATGTAATCAAGCAGCCTGTAGTATATTGTATTTACGGATTCCTCGGCCTCCCTGGCCGCCTTATGGGCTTCATCCACTTTACCCTCCATTAGAGCTTTAGAGACTCTGCCCGATGCGTAGGCTACCTCTCTTGCCATGTTAGAAAGCTGCTCGAGCACGGTCCTCTTCGTTAGGCTGGCTTGCGCTGTCATTTATTCCCACCGGCGGCTCACTGGTCCGATTGAAGGCCACGCGGCTCGCTGTCAGATTAAAATCCTTACTTCGGCCAAGATGATCCCATGCCGTGTATAACCTCCTCGATGGCTTCCCTAACGCTCACAGCCTTGGTATACACCTCGTCTAGATCCACCAAGTCGGGGCCAACGTCTATGAAGGCTGCCGCCGCTTCGAGTGCACTCCTCTCTCCCGGGTACGCAACCTCTATGTAGAACGATATTAGCGCGTAAAGATCCTTCAAGTCATCCATCTCGGCTTTCGACATTCTGTTGAGTATGTTCTCTAAGTCCTCCTTGAGCCTCGACCTTATGCTTCTAAGCGACTCGAGGGTTGAGGACAGGGTTTCCTTAGAGGGGCGGAGTGTCTCCTCCAGCTTGTTCTTCAGGCCCTCAACCAGGTCTAAATGCTGCTCTAACACCATAGCTATCCTATCTGTTAAATACTCAATTACAGCGTCGCGCTCGGACAAAGCAACGTTCACCCGGGGAGTATAAAGTCATCGCATGCCGTGGAGTCAGGAGTGGCTGGGTAAGAGGCTATATCAGACGCTGAGCCTCACGCCCATCTGCTCAGTACCCTTGTAAGCCCTTACCGTGGCTATGCTATTGTCAGCTACTCCATGCTCCTCCATGAGGTCGGGGTTTACGTGTACCCTGTTGGGCTCGGCCTCCTCGTCTACTATTGCCCTGAAGACGAATCGGTGCCTCCCAGCCACTACTATCTCCAGCTTATCCTCTATGCCGAGTTCCTTGGCTAGTGTTGGGTGCACTTTAGCTTCCTCTGGCTTTAGGGAGTAGTCGTACTTCAGCCGTATCCTTTTCTCCGCCACCCTCTTCTCCCTCTGCTTCAGAGCCGACGCCGTTGGGATTATGGAGAGAGCTCTCTTCAAGTCAGGCTTCTCCAGTTTAACCTCCTCCTCGCTACCTTCAGGCGTAGCTGCCTGGGCCTCACGCTCCTCTACCATGCGCCTGCACCCGAGCCTCCCGGACCCTTACTCTACGGGCTCCCCTAAATCTTCCAGCCTGGCGCCGTAATATATGAACCTCCTCAAAGCCTCGGGGAGTGCCTCCAGTGGAACCCTGACCTGCTTCCATGTATCGCGGTCCCTGAGAGTGACAGTTCCATCCTCAAGGGTCTGATAGTCTATAGTCACAGCCGCCGGGATCCCCGCCTCATCAGCCCTAGCATACCTCCTCCCAATGCTCCCGCTCTTGTCTAGGACCACGTGGAACCCGCTCTTCCTGAGTAGGTCCCGAACCTCTACTGCCTTCTCAACTAGCTTCTCGTCGTTCTCCAAGAGCGGGAGGACTACAGCGTGAACAGGTGAAATGTCCCTTGGAAGGGAGAGTATGACTCTTCCCTCCTTCTCCTTGTAAGCGTACTCTAGCGCCACGTAGAGCAGCCTCTCGACGCCGAAGGAGGGCTCAACAACGTGTGGGACATACTTTTCACCGGTGACTTTCTCCTCAACCTCTACTATCTTCACAGCATCAGCTGGTATCTCGTAGCCTCCAACCTTAACCACTCCCTCAGCCTTCAGCTGCCTCTCAACCTCCTCAGGGTCAGCCTTGTTTACGGCCTCTAGAACCTTGGGAGCCTCGCTCCTGTACATCCTCCCTATAACTGCCTTGTTCACAAGCACCCTCTTCCTCTTCACGATCCTCGGCTCCGGGTACCTCTTGAACACCGTCAAGTCGGCGCCACTGTACTTCATGTGCCTTGACAGGTCGTAGTCCCCCCTGTAGGAGTGCCCGGAAACCTCGACCCACCCCCACCTTGACACCTTGACTAACTGGTCAAACGTCTGGCTAGAGTAGTGCGCCCTCTCCTCCGGGCACTTCTCCTCAAACATTATGCTATCACTGGGGACGCCCAGAGACTCCACGAACTCCTGCGCTACGGCCATCCAGTAGGCTAGGCATGGATGCATTATGAGGCCCTTCGACACGGCCTCTTCAACGGTGACCTCTACGGGCTCGCCTCCGGACTTCTTGGCCTCGCACGTGAGTAGCCTCATCTTAACCTCAGCCTTCCTCTTGAAGAAGGGGCAGGATCCCTCCGGGTCTGCTGGATCTATGAAGTACTCCATCTCGGCTATAGTGAACTCTCTAAGCCTGATCATGCCTTGTCTCGGGCTTATCTCGTTCCTCCCCACCTTCCCTATC
>JALURD010000014.1 GCA_027057815.1 Acidilobaceae archaeon
CTTCCCATGGCCTCCATGATGGCTTTTTCTAGTGTCGAGGGGGTGGGGTCCATCACGTAGACTGCTCCTATCTTCTCAGCGTATACGAAGCCGTCCCTGACGTCAGCAGATAATCTCAGCTCGGGGTGAGCCACGAGCACTACGGGCTTCCTGTAGGCGAGCGCTGCCTCCATCCCGGTCTTGCCGGGGAAGTGGGCTACGACCACGCTCGCGCCGGCTAGCCACCTCTCAAAGTCCGGGTCGAACCTGAACACGGTCCAATCACGCCTTGAGGCCTTGTAGGGCTCCGGATCAACCATCCCGGTCTGTAGGACAACTCTCAAGCCCACGTCAACCTTGAGCATGGCGTCGAATAGCCTCTTATGCCCCATGGTCCCGGCGGTAACCAGCACGTAGCCCTCATCCCGGGGCTCATACCTTGGGGGCTCGTAGAGGGGGCCAACGACTACTGCGCCGGGGTGTATCTTGAGCTGCTCCTCCCACTGGACAAGAGTTACAACCGATATCTTCCCAACCACTGCCTGGGTCCTACCGGGACTCGAGAACCTCACGCTACTCTCAACGTTGACCACGGGTACCCCCTTCAGCCACGCCGCGAAGCTGAGGGGCACCGCGTGGTTATTCCCGCAGTTCACCATGACGGAGAGGCTCCCAGGAACCCTCCTGAAGGCCTCCAAGAAAGCGCCGGGCCACCTATGAAGGGTCCTCCAGAGGGGCTCCCAGTAGAGCCTCGGCATCGGCGTCTCCACAACCCTGCCCAGCGACTCCACTCTGGAGCGGCTCCACGAGTCACCCCTCCTAATATAGAAGACGAGCCCCGCTCCAGCCTTAGCTAGTTCAAGACCCATAGCCCGGGCGTAGCCTGTATGCCCCCCACCCGAAGCCGTCAAACCCACGATAACCCTCGAGGCAGCCAAGCAGTACAACCCCCAGACATGGCGCTGGTCAGCCTCTTGCCCTCTCGCCATCCCCCACACGGGGTCAGTGGAGGTGCATTTCTTCACCGTTAACCTATGACCCCGCCACGTGGGGTTAAAGGTGTTTAGAGGAATGAGCCTTACTGCGGGGAGGGCTGTGACGTGAGCCTGCGACGAGCCTACCCCGAGGGCGAGGGGGGATGGGATGGAAGAGCCGACGGAGCCCTCCCCGACCACGTTTAAATCCTCATACATATCAGTAATACTATTGGGTGCTGTTCAATGACGGAGGCGGGAGAGGCGAGGGAGTGCGAGTGCCCGAGGCCAGACACTCACCCACTGGGCTTCACGTTCCTAACCTTCCTCCTGTCACTCCTCTGGCTCAGGATACAAGGTCAACCCGTGTTCCCCCTAGGCTTCCTGATAGCGGTCACCGTAGCCTTCTGGCATAAATCTATAGAGGAGGCTATTCACGGGAGGAACCACTTAACGACTATGATACTCGTCAGCATACTCGGCGCCATACTAGGCTTCCTAATAAGGTAGCACCCTCACCCCTCCCTCGAATACGCCACCCCCTTGGGGGTGCAGGCTGGTAGTGGATAGCGGCGACTCAGAGTGCAGGGTCCGCCTCGTGGAGGGTCTAGAGGCGTTCAGGGCAGCTATCGACTCGCTGCTGAGGCAGCTCTACTCCTACACCGAGTCCCTTAGGGGCTCAGGCTACTACCTCAAGCCCCTCCATAGAGTGTATAAGAGGGATCCCGAGACCGGCGTTAGGGTTGTCTACGAGTACTACGGGAGGTACTGGTGGCGCCTCGAGAGGAGGCGGGGAAGGCTCCGCTGGAGGTATGTGGGGAGGGAGCCGCCTCCAGGGGTCCCGGAGCCGCCGCGGCACCCGTTGGAGGGCATGTCAGTCAAGATAGTGGGCTCGGACGTGGAGCTGGATTGCAGGTGGTATGAGGAGCTGGTTAGGGCTGGGCTCATAGGTGGTGGTGTCCGCGTCGAACGGGTCTCCTGACCCTGAGGATTAGCGTGTCCCCCGGCTTCACCTTCAAGAGCTCGGCTGCACTACCCTTGTTGACGGCTATCTCCAGGAATCCGAAACTGTTCTCGTACAAGAC
>JALURD010000015.1 GCA_027057815.1 Acidilobaceae archaeon
CTAATGGAGACATGAAACACGAACCAGGAGGTGTGAGGAGTATTTAAGCTTTGATGCAGGCCGAGTCTTGTGGCGGGCCCGCCGGGATTTGAACCCGGGATCGCCGGCTTAGAAGGCCGGCGCCCTTTCAGGGGCGGCCCTTGGGTTTGTACCCGTGGGCCGCCGTCGCCCGCGCAGGCGCCGGGGCGGCCCTCCGGGCGCGCGGCCGCCTGTCCTGGCTAGGCTACGGGCCCGCCCGGCGGGTCCCTTGTGGTCTATTCCCTGGTGGGTGGGGGGTATAGGCTTAACGGGTGGGTTTAGTCCCATTTCTTGAAGAGCGACTTTCCCGGCCACCAGTTATACTTTCCTAGTGTTGTCATGATCGCTGGCACTAGTACTGGGCGGACTATGAATGTGTCTATGAGTATTGAGAGTGCGACTGCTAGGCCTGCCTCGCGTAGGGTGGGGACTCTAGTTAGGAGTAGGGTTGAGAATGCGCCTGCCAGGATGAGGCCGCAGACCGTTATCACTACACCCGTCTTCTCGACGGCGTCCAGTATAGCCTCGTCTTGGGGCTTGCCGTGCTCCATCTCCTCCCTAATCCTTGTGGTCAGGAATATATCGTAGTCCATCCCTAGTGTTATCATGAGGCCTAGGACTATGATCGGCACTATCCAGTATATGGAGGACCTCATGTATGAGACCCCACTCATTTCCCTGGCCACTGGCGTGAAAGCTAGGGCGATAAGGAATAGGCTGGCGGCTGCGCTGAACGCTACTGTAGCGAGGAGTCTGAGGGGCACGAGCACCGAGCCGTAGCCTGCTATGAGGTACGCCAGTATGAGGGCGGAGGCGAGGGGTATCGTTACCTTTAAGAAGTCGCCGAGTATAGAGTCCACCGCGTCCACCCTCAGGGCTGGGAAGCCGTCCACCATAGCCTCCGGCGGGAGCGCGGACCTCACGCTGGATACGATCTCGAATACTCTATCGTCTAGAGGGTCCACCGGCAGACCTACATCCACGATAATGTAGCCGCCGGCCTCCCCGACGTCTAGCACTCTGAGGCCTAGCAGCTCGAGGGACGCAGTTATCTCCTCGGAGCTGGGGCCAGCTGGGGCGACTACCTCGAGCCTGGAGTAGTACTCGGTGGGGAGGGTCTCGTAGAGTAGTCTAGCGGCCTCCATGTACTGGGACCCCTCGGAGAGGCTGAAGTGGAGGTTGGCGGATGGCGGGCTACCGGCCAGGTACACGGCTAGGGCGAAGGTCGCTGCCAGCATTGCGACTGTTAGGAGAGGGCCCCGCCTGATGGAGGCCGCCGCGAGCCTCCTGAAGACGAGTGCCTGCCCAGCCGCCAGTATTCTAGGGGACTCCCGGGGCCAGAAGGCGCCCCTGGGGCCGAGGATCGCCAGGATCGCCGGTAGGAGGGTGAGGCTCGACGCGAACGAGACCCCAGC
This sequence comes from Acidilobaceae archaeon, assembly GCA_027057815.1. Taxonomy (GTDB): domain Archaea; phylum Thermoproteota; class Thermoprotei_A; order Sulfolobales; family Acidilobaceae; genus JALURD01. The sequence continues at coordinate 1,434 of JALURD010000015.1, forward strand.
AGCTATAACTAGTGCCACCCCTATACCCCTCAGCGCCTCCTGGGGCGTCAGGCTGTAAGCTAGGAAGCCCAGAACCACCGCTACGCCGCCAAGTGTTAGGGCCCTGCTGGCTCTCCTCCACGCCGCTGAGACAGCCTCACCCCACGACTGGGCCCTGCCGTACTCTTCCATTATCCTGAATAGGTAGAAGACCGAGTAGTCCACGGTGACTCCGAATACCACGGGTATAACGAGGACCCTAGCCAGGTAGTAGACGCTCACCCGCTCCGCTGCGATGCTCAGAAGCCCCATGGAGACCGCGAGTGCGGCTGAGGCGCCAGCAAGTATGACGATGGGAGCCGATAGGCTTCCCAGGAGTACTATGAGTAGGATAGTCACTAGGACCGCTGTTGCCACGTCTATCCTGGCTGTCTCCCTCTCAGCGTTAACCGCCACCTCTGCGAATAGTGGTATGGAGCCGTAGTAGTAGACTTCAACGCCCTCCAGGCCGGATTCGAGGCTCTCCATCACCTTGATTGACTCGTTAACCTCGACAGATCTCCTCGTGTACGCGTATATGAAGCCGTAACCCCCCGATACCAGCTGGTTCCTGACGTCTTCTGG
>JALURD010000016.1 GCA_027057815.1 Acidilobaceae archaeon
GAGCGCGCTCAGGAAATACGTCCTAAAAGGCGTAGTTGGCAGAGATCAAGCAGTTAAGGCGTTCTCACTGATAGCTGATAGTGATATCCGGCTTGTGCCTATAGATCGTGAACTAGCCCGCGAAGCGTTAACGCTAAGCCTTGAACTTGGGGTGAGCGTGTATGATGCAGCCTACCTCTCCCTCGCCCGCAGGCTAAACGCGCCCTTTTACACTAGCGATGAGAGGCTGCTAAGTGTCAGCGGGGTCAGGAAGCTTGGCGTCGCCCGCCACGTTACGGAATACCGGGCCAGAGGCGGCTGACGACGAAGTTATGCCCTCCAGCACATAGGGCTCTGCCCTGGGAGGTGCGTGTATGGGTAAGTGTAGGGTCTGTGGCAGGGAGTCCAGGCTTGTATCCTCCTGGCTTGGTGTATGCGCTGAGTGTCTTAGGAAAAGGTCCGGGGAGGCACTGGGCAGGGTCAGGAGGGTCAGGAGGCTGTGGAGGGCTAGGCTGGGCCTGCCCGGGGACCCCCCGCGCGCAAGTGGCAAGGCTGCTCAGTGTAAGCTGTGCGTTAACGAGTGCGTGATACCCGACGGCGGCTCCGGCTACTGCGGGGTCTGGAGGGGCAAGAACGGCAGACTCGAGCACGTCGCCGGGCCCGGAGGGCTTTTAGGCTTCACCTACCTCGACCCCCTCCCCACTAACTGCGTGGCCACACCCGTCTGCCCAGCCGCTACTGGGAGGGGCTACCCTGGATACACTGACACGAGGGGCCCGGAGTACGGCTACTATAACCTGGCCGTCTTCATGGGTGGATGCCCCCTGGACTGCGCGTTCTGCCAGAACTGGGAGCACAAGCTCATGGTAGCAGGGGGATCCCCCGCGGGCCTGGAGGGCATCCCTCCTACTAAGGCACAATACTGGAGGAGGACGATGAGCGTAGACCAGCTAGTATGGGAGGCCCTCGATGATAGGGTGCGGTGCGTCTGCTACTTCGGCGGGGATCCCACCCCCCAGGCCGGGATCCTGGTAGCGGCGTCGCGTAGAATGGTTCGCGAGTCCAGGGAGATGGGGCAGAGGTTCAAGAGGATATGCTGGGAGACCGACGGGCTAGCCAACCCGAGGCTCATGAGGGAGATGGCTAGGGTGAGCCTGGAGAGCGGAGGCATAGTCAAGATAGACTGGAAGGCCTGGACCCCTGCTATATATGAAGCGCTCACGGGCGTAGACGGGGTTAAAGCCCTGGAGAGGCTTAGGGAGAACGCTAGGATAGTAGCCGAGATGGGGAGGGAGAGGAGGGATCCCCCGCTACTCGTGGTCAGTACCCTCCTAGTCCCCGGCTACGTGGGTCCCGGGGAGGTCTACAGGATTGCCAGGTACCTGGCAAGCCTAGACCCCGGGATCCCGATGGTGCTACTAGCATTCCACCCAGACCACAGGATGCCCGACCTCCCAACCACAAGCGCGGACCACGCCGAGAAGGCCCTGGAAGCCGCTTACAAGGCTGGCCTCCGCGAAGTCTACCTGGGCAACGAGTGGCTCCTCAGGCCGCACTACAATGTAGAGCCGTGGTGGGACGACTGGGCTTCTGGCGGGTCTTATTCTGGCGGGTCTTACGGTGAAGGCAGCCATTCAGAGCCTTGACTCTGACGATTAGTTAACCCATGCGGGGAAGGGGAAAGAAGAGCGGTTGATAGTCAATGAATTTCGGAGCTGGCTAGGCTAGGTCTTCCTGCCGGTTAAGAGTAGAGCGGCCAGTGTGGCTATTACCAGGATTAAGGTTGCGGCTGATACCGTCATGGCTCTGGAGCCTATGGTCTTTGCCTCCTCAACACGCTTTGCCAGATCGTCTATGCTAGCCTTAGTGGCGTCGAGTTTGTCCGAGACGTCGCCTAGGGTTGAGGCTATGTTTGACGCGGTCTCCTCTAAGACTGATACCCTAGAGTCTATCGAGTCTACCTTGGATGCGAGCTGGTTCTGCTTTGATTCAAGTGATTTTTGGGCTTCCCTGATCACTACTACTTTGTCCATTAGCTGTGTTAGCTTGTTTGAAAGATCTGACTGGCCCTGAGCCACTTTCCCTAGACTGTCCTCCAGGGTCGAGAGCCTGCCTGATACGTCAGCTAGCCTGGCTTCTATGGCTTCAACCCTATTCTTCACGTCAACTAGGCTGGAGGCCGTAGAGTTGACTGCCTCCTCGAGTGTGGATACTCTATCCTGAAGCTCCCCTATGCCCTGGGCTATGTAGTCTACCACCTTGAGCTTGAAGCTTGCGTATGCCGCGTAGCTTATGAGGCCAGTCAGGGTTACGTCGTACTCGCCCTCCCTGAGGGCTGGGAGGAAGAGGCTGATCTCAGCCCTCCCCTGAGAATCGCTCATCGCCAGGTCCAGGGTGAAGTTGTTGAGCAGTACAGCGAATGTTGCTTCCCTCGGCAGCCCCGTCACAGTCACCTTAATCCAGCCCGCCCTGCCAGCGGGGAACTCCTCCTCGGATACCTCGACCACCGGTGTCGGCCTGTCTCCAAGCTTAGCTGTGAAGATGTCTGTATTGGATACACCCATCTTGAATAGCGGGGTGTCTACTGGGAAGTAGAAGGACCTCCTGGTGTCGGTCCATACTGGGTGCACGTTCTTCTCCGTGACAGCTAGGTTTATGTAGTCGCCGACGAAGAATGCCCACAGGACTGGGTTGGTGTAATCCGTGACCCTCACGTTGCCTGCGAACGAGCCGTTCACGTAGCGGTCGTAGTATATGTCGAAGCCCAGCCTAGCTGGCGCCAGCCTGGTGTCGGCCCATACAATGTGAGCGGAGCCATCGGGGCCCGCCTCGACCCATGGGAAGAACTGGGCATTGCAGGAGCCTTCGGGGTCGCTATTCACTCTTATCGGCTGGCTCCAAGTCTTACCCCAATCATTGCTAACGATTAAGTAGACGTCGGCTGGGTCGCATCCGATGCCGTCTGGGTCGGCAGCGTAGACGATATAGACTGTCCCATTGGATCCCACAGCTATTGATGGGAACATGGATGACCACCACCTGAACGCTGGGAACTCCGTCTCGCCTATCCTGTAGGTGTAGTAGTATGTGAGTTCGTTGGGTATGACTGCGGCTATAACTGGCTTGCTCCAAGTCTTGCCTCCATCGTCCGACCTTACAACCATTAAAGCGGCGGAGCCATTGAGCCAGCCGTCATCCAGGGAGTCGTAGTACGTCACGAAGATGGTTCCATTAGGCGCTACGGCCGGGTAGGATCCCTGGACTATCCTAGGCACCATTGGGCCCTCCGCGGCTGAAATGGTTACCGTGGGGCTCACGGCCACAGGGCCTATCCAGGTTTTTCCGCCGTCGTGTGAAACGGCCACCCTTATCGTAACGTTAGTTATGTAATCGTTGGCCGTGTAGTTGTATCCCTCGATGAACTCCGTGTAGCTTATCACGATCATGGTGTCATTAGTCAAGGGGGACTTGCCCACGGCTATGTACTCCTTGTCAATGAATAGTGTGAAGGGGTAGAAGCCCTGGATTATGAGGTTAGTTGCGTTCATGTAGTCAGGCGTTATCGCCGCCTTAAACTCCCACGTCTCCCCTCCATCCCTCGAAATTCCGAGCATAACTGTGCTCTGGAAGGCCTGTGTGTAGTTGAAGGGCGGCGGTAGGGGCCTATAGCCCGCTGAGAGGTAGGCGAGGTAGAAGGTCCCGTCGGGGCCGGCGTCGAGGGCCGGGTCTCCCAGTATGAAGTCATTGACTGGGTCATAAGCCTTCGTTATAACCGGGCCCTCCCAGGTGTCTCCACCGTCGATAGTATAGTATATGCCTACAACAACATAGGGCCCCGAGACGGCCGTGTATCCCAGCTCTTGGTGGGCGGCTACGACGAGATTGTCGGGGTTGACAGGATTAGCGGCTATGGAGGGCTCGCTCTCAAAGGGCCCTCCATAGTCACGGGTAACCCTTACATTAGTGGAGAACGGCGAGTCGGGTAGGGCGACGGGCCTCGCCTCGCCTCCACGCTGGACGGGAGAGTAAATTCCTAAGGGGTTCCCTGAACGCTCTCCTCCCATAATGTGCGAGAACACTCCCGAATAGTACCCTTTCATGGGAACCTTCCACTCGACCCTCACATGCTCCTCTTCAGCGTAGACAGCCCCGCCTGACGCGCTCAGAGCGATTAATGCAACTAGGATGACTAGACCTAGCCTGGAGAGCGGCTTCAACACATCCCCACCCACAGCTTCAGCGTATTCACAGGTGATGGCAGGCATTAGATAAAACTAACCCGTCGAACACCCACAGGGAAACCTTTTATAATAAATCTTATTCAGAAAGAAAAATCGATATTGCCCCGATAGCTGGGGGTGGATCGTTTTTCGTAAAGTAATGGTGGGCCCGGGGGGATTCGAACCCCCGACCGCCCGGTTATCAGCCGGGCGCTCTACCAGGCTGAGCTACGGGCCCTGCGGTGGACCGGCCTCGTGATCCGTTGTTTGGCTTCGTGCTTGGGGATTATTAATGCTTAGTCAGTCCTGGATCTACTCTTGAATGTTCTCAGCTACTTTTCATTAATCTCTTGAATTCCTCCACCGCTCTAGATACTTCCTCAACGGCCGCAGGGTCTTCTAGGGTACTGGTGTCGCCTATGGGTTTGCCCTCGAGTAGGGCGATGAGGATCCTTCTCATTATCTTGCCGCTCCTGGTCTTGGGTAGCTTCTTAACGAATAGCACCTTGGCCGGTACCGCTATCGGTCCTATCAACTTTCTTACGGTCTCCTTTAGCTCTCTTTCAAGCTCGTCGCTGGGCTCGTATCCCTCTCTTAATACCACCACCGCGACTGGCACCTGACCCTTCACGGGGTCCGGTGCACCGACAACCGCAGCCTCACTAACTGCTGGGTGAGTTAGGATGGCGTCCTCAAGCTCTATAGTACCGAGTCTATGGCCAGCTACGTTTAGGACTTCGTCGGCTCTGCCGAGTAGCCAGAAGTAGCCGTCTTCATCCTTGACGGCATAGTCTGCGGGATAGTATATCCACACCCCCTCCTCGGGCCTGCTGAATCTAGCCCAGTAAGTCTTGATATACCTCTCGGGGTCTCCCCATATACCCATCAGCATGCCTGGCCAGGGCTCTTTAATCACCAGTAGCCCCTTCTCGCCAGGTCTGGCTGGAGTGCCGTCGGGCCTCAGGACATCGGCCACTATGCCTGGCAGAGGGTATGTAGCGCTGCCCGGCTTGAGCGGCACCAGGCTAATGCCCGGCGCCGGGCTAATCATTGCCGCACCTGTCTCAGTCTGCCACCAGGTGTCTACTATTGGCGCCCTTTTGCCTCCGACCTTCTCGTAGTACCACTTCCAAACCTCTGGGTTGATCGGCTCGCCGACCGTGCCTAGGATCCTGAGGGATGAGAGGTCGTGCTTTTCAACCCACTGGTCACCGTATTTCCTGAGTAGCCTCAGCAGAGTGGGGCTGGTGTAGAATGTTGTGACCCCGTACTTCTCTATCATGGACCATATCCTCCCAGGGTCGGGGTAGTCCGGGGCTCCCTCGTACATGACCTGGCTTACACCGTGCATGAGGGGGCCGTACACTATGTATGTGTGCCCGGTTATCCAGCCGATGTCAGCCGCGCACCAATATATGTCGCCGGGCCTGGGGTCCCAGTTCCACTTGAACACGTTGTAGACGTACACCGGGTATCCGCCTACGCTATGCATTATACCCTTGGGTTTCCCGGTAGTCCCACTTGTATAGAGTATGAATAGGACGTCGTCCGACTTCCTCGGCACGGGCTTCACGTAAGCCCTCTCGGGGGCCTCCTTTATGAGGTCGTGGTACCAGACGTCCCTGCCCTCACTCCAGGGCACCTCGATACCAGCCCGTTTAACTACTATGACACGCTCAACCTTTACGCCCTGCTCTGCGGCGAGGACCACAGCCTGGTCAGCCTGCTCCTTCAGCTTAATCACGCGGCCTCTACGGTAAAAGCCGTCGGCTGTTATCAAGACCCTAGCCTTCGCGTCCACTATCCTGTCAGCCAGGGCCTGCGGGCTGAAGCCAGAGAAGACGACGCTGTGTATAGCCCCGATTCTGGTGACCGCTAGCATTGTGGCCGGGAGCTCGGGGATCATCGGCAGGTATATAGTAACAGTATCACCCTCCTTAACCCCCACGATCTCCTTCAGGGCCCACGCGAGCCTGTTTACCTCCCTATACAGATCCCTGTAGGTTACCACTCTCGTATCGCCGGGCTCACCCTCCCAGTAGTATGCCACCTTGTCGAAGACGCTTGTGCCCACCCAGCGGTCGAGAGCGTTGAGGTTAATGTTAGTCTCGCCCCCGACGAACCACCTGTAAAAGGGGGCCTTCGACCTGTCGAGGACCACGTCCCAGGTCTTATACCACTCAAGCTCTCTAGCCCTCTCGGACCAGAACGACTCTATGTCCTCCACGCTCTTACGGTAGTACTCGAGGTACGCCTCTCTAGAGGGGTAGTAGACTTCACTGAAGGGGAGGGCTTCGCCGGAGCCAGTATGCTCGGCCAAGGATCCCACCCTAGTTTAGCTCGATAACAGAAAGAAAAGGTTGCTCGTTTTTAAAGTAACCTCCTTTAAACATTAGTAATAACGATATATATTCATTCTCACCCACTGTAATGGGACGAAGCCCCGGAAAAGGGTGATGATTTGGAATACAACGAATACTTACCATTAGACTGTATCATAGATGCCCATACACACATAGCTAGGGAAATGGATCCCGAGGTTGTCCTAGAAAACCTCCAC
>JALURD010000017.1 GCA_027057815.1 Acidilobaceae archaeon
ACTCTGAGATCGTTCCACTCTAAGAGCTTGGCGGCAGCCTCGGCGGCCGTCTTGGGTGTGGCTGCTAGGGCCGCGTAGATTGCCACCATTACCGCTAGGCTGGCGTACACCCTCCAGCCCCTGAATGCTAGGAGTAGCATGGCTACGAACGCAACGGCGAACGCGGCCAGCGGGTTGAGCAATGGCTGCAAGGCGCCACCGAACCCTCCGCCATGCCGTGGGGCTTGTTTGGGGTGATGTTACTAAGACAGAAATATTTGACCCTACATGCATTGTGTGCACCGGTGAAGGGCTTGCCAGCGAAGCCGGTCCCCGGAGTATTCGAGAACCCGGTTATACTAGAGATCCTGGAGCGCTACAGGGTCGTGTGGGCCCTAGGCCACGCTATGGGGCTCCTCAGCTGGGACAGCGAGACCTACATGCCCCCGAAGGGGGTTGAGGAGAGGGCGATAGCCAGCGGCGAGCTGGCCAAGCTAAGGCAGAAGCTAATCCTAGACCCTGAGCTTGTGAAGCTCGTGGAGAAGGCTGAAGGCCTGGAGGGGCTCAACGACTATGAGAGAGGTGTTGTGAGGGTCCTATCCAGGGCCATAAGGATAGCCAAGAGCCTCCCCCCGGAGCTGGTAGCCGAGGAAGCGAGACTTAGCCAGGAGGCCAGGGACGCTTGGAAGAAGGCGAGGAGCGAGAGCGACTTCTCAAAGTTCAAGCCATACCTAGAGAGGATAGTAGAGCTGGAGCGCAGGAAGGCTGAGCACCTCGGCTACGAGGACCACCCGTACGACGCGCTCCTGGACCTCTACGAGGAGGGCCTCAGAGTCAAGGACATGGACGCCTACTTCAACACAATCATACCGACACTGAGGTCAACGCTAGAGAAGGTCAGGAGCGAGGACTTCTACCCCGAGAGCCACCCACTCGAGAGCGTGAGGTACGAGACCAAGGCGATGGAGAAGGTTAACAGGGCGGTTCTAGACATGCTTGGGTACCCATGGGATAGGGGTAGGCTCGACGTCTCAGCGCACCCGTTCACCATAGACCTCGGCATTAATGATGTGAGGATAACTACTAGGTATGAGGGATACGACTTCAGACGCACACTCTTCAGTACAGTCCACGAGTTCGGCCACGCCCTCTATGAGCTCCAGGTGGACGAGAGGCTCAAGGCAACCCCACTCGCTGGCGGCGTAAGCATGGGAGTCCACGAGAGCCAGAGCAGGTTCTGGGAGAACGTGATAGGGAGGAGCCCGGCATTCACGGCGAGAATAAAGGAGTTGCTGGACGAGAACCTAGGCTTTACTAGGGACTATGATGCGGTAGAGCTCTACAGATATTTTGCCTTGGTCAGGCCTATACCGATTAGGGTCGACAGCGACGAGCTGACATACAACCTCCACATATACCTGCGCTACGAGCTGGAGAAGGGTATGATAACCGGCGAGGTCAAGGTTGAGGAGCTCCCCCAGCTTTGGAACGACATGAGCGAAAACCTCATAGGAGTGAGGCCCAAGAACGACGCTGAAGGGGTTCTCCAGGACATACACTGGAGCCTGGCAGCCATAGGCTACTTCCCCACCTACACGCTAGGAAACCTCATAGCAGCCATGGTCTGGAGGGCCGCAGAGTCCGAGTTCAAGGACCTCTATAGCCTAGTCGAGGAAGGAAGGTTCAATGCGATTAGGGACTTCCTCAGGGAGAGGATACACAGGTGGGGCTCAACCTACGAGCCGAAAGTCCTAGTGGAAAAGGCCCTAGGCGAGCCCGTCAACGCTGAGAGGTTCAACGAGTACATAACGTGGAAGTACCTGGAGCTACCTAATAAGCTCTAGCCGGACCACCCGGGCTGGAGGCCTCCCCTCCTTTATTGTCCATACCCTACCATAGCGGCTGGTGTAACCGTGTGGGGGCCGGGAGGGCCGGGTTATTCCTAGGAGTCTACACGGCGTCATGGGCCTATGCTGAGGCATTGATCTTCGGCGAGGCCTCGGGCAGGCTAGGCCTCGACCCCTCCCTTGCCGCCGGCCTGCTAGGTGTGGCTG
>JALURD010000018.1 GCA_027057815.1 Acidilobaceae archaeon
CTTCTACGTATATAATCAGAACCGGGGGCGGAAGCGTTGTACTCGAGTATACTGCGACGACGGGTTTCTTCAGGATCACCTACATGAACCCACAAGATCTGAATCCAGATGACTTTATGGCCAAACGTGTTAAGCCTCTCGTTGCCCCTCAGTTCACTTATGAAGCTAAGGCTGGAATCAAACCCTCAAAGACCATAGGATCCACAACGTTAGAACGCTCCAAGGTCTACATCTGGATCCTAGACGGGATCCCCACAACATCTAAAATAGTCTTCAAACTCGATGAGAATGAAAGGATAGTTGGAATCGAGGGAGTAATCCCACTTAGCGTCGAAGAAGTAGGCGTCTACAATCTCATATCTCTGAACATGATTCCTCAGTTGTTGAGTGAAAGGGTATCCGGCAAGATTAACTCCAGTGACTGGTACATAACAAAGCTGGGGTTCACAAGCCTCACCATTACCAGTATCAAGCTTGTATACAAGGTAACTCCAGAGAACTATCTAGTGCCTGTATACTCATTCGAGGGGGAGTGGGAACTTGAATACGGCGGAATTCAGGCCAGAGGCTCACTCGAAGGGCTCATAGTGGCGGTCACAAGCAGCTGAAGGATTCAAGGTCCTAATCCTCAGGGTTAACTTAGTTGGTGTGCCCGAAAGCGGGAGAAGACCGCGTAGCCGGGATGCCATGGAAGAGCCTAATCCTTAATTAATCGCGCTCAGAGACCCAAGTTTAGTGTCTCGTTTGCTTGTTGAGTGCGACTGTCGATATTTCCATTGCCTGCCTGACGCTTTCCAGGTCTATAACCGTCTCAGCTATGTCTAGACTGTAGCCCAAGATCCTCCTCGCCGAATCTATTATCAGAGTCGCCTCGGGGAGGGGGCTTGCCGGTGTGGGGATCCTCCTTGCTGGGTACTTGTCTATAATCTCCGCTACTTCCTCGGCGGCCCTCCTGCTCCTACCCAACAGAGCCCTTCCCGAGATCTCGAATGCCTGGTATGCCTCCTTAACCATGTGAAGGGCTTCATCGGGAACCCTTCTTGATGAAGCCAATAGTGAGGCCGAGTTTCTCGCAATGAGTACCGTGTGGTCGGCTACGCGCTCTATACTCTTGACTGCCATGACTAGCGATGGTACTTCGGCGAGGCTTGTGAGGCCGAGGGTGTGGAATGGCTCCAGGCCTAGTAGGACCATGTTAGCCTTCCTGCTAGCGTACAGGTACAACCTATCCACTAGCGTATCCCTCTCCGGGATCCCCTTAAGTGTCTCAACGTCGCCCCTCTCAGCGGCGTCAATGGTGTCCCGGAGCATTGAGAGGGTGGCCTTGTAGGCTCTGCCCATGGCCTCCCAGAAGCCTATAGAGCCTGGGTCCACGGTGACGTAGTACTCCATGTAGCCGGTGCCCTCCTCTACAAGTGTCAGCCCCAGCATGACTTCCTCGAGGATCCTCCTGAGCCCCCTCACTTTGGGGTAGGCGCTCGGCGGGTACTCTATCCTAATCCTCGTGAAACCAGCCAGGTAGGACGCTACCACCTCCCTCACTATGCTGCCCTCGGCCCTCTTCTCGGTGACTCGCACAACCCTGGCTAGGGATCCCCTCTCCCTGACAGTGTGGGGGATTATCCTTAGAGAGCCGTCAGCCATAACTTCGACTCCAACCTTCATCCTCGCCTTCAGCCCGTGAGCCCTGACCCACCAGCTCGGCAGAGTAACGGCTAGAGCCGAATCGCCCACCTGTATAACGCTCCTCTCAGCGCTCCTCCCTACACCCACTACTTACACCCAAGTAGTAGCTATTAGTGTACTAGTAGATATTTAACTGTTAGTAGAACTAGTACGAGGGCGATTTTACCAGCTACCTAGCCACTCCTGACCCGGAAGCCCAGGTTAAGGGCTGGGTGTGTGCTGATCTTGAACCCGAGAACTCTGATGGCGGGCGCGCTCGCCGCGATAGTCCTCATAGCTATCCTTGCTGCGCTGGCAGGCGGCCTCCTATCACCCGGTGGGGGCGGGGAAGGCAG
>JALURD010000019.1 GCA_027057815.1 Acidilobaceae archaeon
GGAGCCAGTCACTGCTGCCTCCCTGTTCGCTGAGGCGGTCGAGGAGGCCGCTCACTGCCTGTCGTCTATGGGCTTCAGCGTCCAGGACGCTAGGTACGATATACCCAGGAGCTTCGAGGACGTCATGGCATCCACGATTGACCCATCAACCGAGGATCCCGCGAGGACTCTAAGGGAGGCCGCCGGGGAGCGGGGCCTGCCGGGACTGATAGAGTCTTTCTATAGGGGACAGCTCCTCGACAGGCTCGGCGTGTCGAGCGACGTCGAGCCACTCATGGTCTACAGGTTCCTCTACGGGCCCAGGGAAGCCTCAGCCACGCCCGTCCACGACAAGGGGGAGCTAGTCGAGCCGCCCGTGGTTGCGTCGTTCAATAGTAACAGGATAGGCGAGTACGCCGCAGTCAGCGTGGGGGAGGCCGAAGTCTCCAACGCAGTCAAGGGCTTCAAGTTCACCTACGTGACCCCCGACCCGACGCCCACATGCAGCGAGCTTGCCGAGCTCTCATCAAGGCTTGGCCCGTCGACCCCGGGCCCCCATGCGGTGGCCGATCTCGTCAAGGTCAGGCACCCGATTAAGCTGGAGTTCATAGACTCTGGCCGGGATCCCGGGAGGCTGGTAAGCCATATCTACACGCAGGCCCAGGTGACTCTCTACGGGGTACCGGCCCCCCTCATAGTGGTGGACCAGAGGAGCAGGGTTACCGAGTGGGACACGAGCACCATCAAGAGCTTGCTGGAGTCCCTGGGCCGCAGGGTAGTCCCGTACTCCACCTTCATTAGGGACTTCTCCACGAGGAGGAAGTACATGACCTAGCGCCGTTCAGGTAGCCGCAGACCTGACCATAGCCCCGGCTTCGAGGAGCAGGGCTACCGCTGAGACGTAGAAAGCCGCTGCTCCCAGGGTAGTAGCACTCAAATTCAGCACCAAGCCCCCGACCAGCCCCGCGGCTCTAGCGGCGAACACTGCAACCCCCGCAACAAGGGAGACCAATGACAGGAGCGTGGAAACTCTCGCCTCCACCCTTAAATCCATTATGAGGTAGGAGGCAAGGAGAGGCGGGAACACTATGAGCGTAATCAGCGCGTCAAGGCCGAACTCCCGAGGCCCTCTAGTGTAGAGGATTACCGGCCATAGGACAAGGTACAAGCCGATTAGGGAGGCTGCGGCGAGCGGGATCCCCATCCTGGCCCGGCGGCCCTTGAGCAGGTAGAGTATGGAGGCGGCGAGGGCTAAGACTTCGAGGTTGACGGCGAGCACGCTGTAGCTAGACCAGTCGACCCAGACCTTCAAGTAGAGCGTTAGTAATAGCGCGAAGGCGGCCAGCCTCCCGAGGACCCGAGGGCTTGCCTCCTGGCGGGTCCCGGCGACGAGGGCCCAGGCCAGGCCCAGGTTGTAGGCTATTAATGCTAGAGAGTAATGAATTCTCTCGCGCGTAACCGAAGCCAGGAGCGCCTCCCCCAAGGCAGCGTTGACTATGAGGATGGCCGCCACGAACAGTACAATAGTCCTCTGGAAACAGGCCATCCTCACGGGCACCGTGGATTATTCTGTTTCATCGATGCTATTAAACGCTCTGATTTAATCTCCGTCAAGGCTGCATGGCTCGGGTGGGACGCGCTCTCCACTTGGCTGCATGGCTTCGCCAACTTCACCGATATTAAAGGCTGGCCTCGACGTTGTATTATGGGGCGAGGCTTTTGGCCGCGGCTAACAGGAGATTCACGGGCTTCACGACGAGCATCAGGTCCTACAGCAGGGTGGAGGGGATCCTGCTTAGGCCGGCGGAGGCGGTCGTCAGGTATGGCACCCTCGTTAGGGTGCATGACTCGTCTACGGGGTCAACCTACCTGGCAATGATTACAGACGTGAAGGAGGAGACGCCGCACCCAGCCCTCGACGTGGACAGGCTCAGGAAGCTCTTCGAGGGCCTCATGGCCAGCTCGGCCAGCCTCGAGGACGCGGTTAGGGTCCTGGAGGAGATAACGAGCCCTACCCAGGAGCTCGTGAAGTGGA
>JALURD010000020.1 GCA_027057815.1 Acidilobaceae archaeon
ACTCGAGAGACCAGGGACCAATGGTTCCCGCAATTCGACGAGAGAGTAACGCCCCCACAAGGTACTTTAGGTCGTGTTCAGCTCCCGCAACAAAATTAGCCATTGCTACCCATGTAGGCTTACAAGCATTTTAAGTTACATAAACTTAGAGAGTACTAAGAATTAATTGTAGCTTCGCGTTTTTCGTCTATTTAACACGATTTAATTTTAAGCTCTAAAACCGCTCCAGCGAATCCCGACAGGATCGCTAGCCTTAAAAGGAGGAGATCTACGTCAAAGCTGTAAGGCAGGTTATCATCTAATACCCTTCGAAGCAATACATATACTATCCGGAGTTTAAGCATGATAGAAACATGTAACTTATCGGTGAGTAAGTTGAGTATGTATGCGGTGAAGGTAATAGGCTTAGGTAATAGGATGCATGGAGACGACGGCCTCGGCTCGTGCTTAGCTCTTGCTCTTAAGAAGTGCTCGGCAGAAGCCCCACCCATCCTTGCATTGGACTTGCCAACACTAGGGGATGTATATCTCCTCGAGGACTCTGATACCGTCATCATAATTGATGCTGCCGATAAGCATACACTTGAAGCTCTGGGGGTAAGTGAACACGGCATCCCGGTGATCCTGGAACTCAAGCCCGAGAGACTTGGAGACGAGGATCTGGCTCTCATGGCGAGCAAGGCGGATGCCCACACACTAGATCCAGTATATCTAGTGGCTTACGCTTACTCCGCAGGCTTCTTCAGGGGTAGAGCCTTCCTTATAGCCGTCCCCATCGAAGAAGTGCGATTTGGCGTGGGTCTCACCGAGGCCGCTGCCATGAAGGCGCTCGAGGCAGCTGAGGTGCTCGCAAGGCTCCTGGAGAGCCTTGGTCACAAGTTATCATATAATAAGGAGTGCCTCAAGGCTAAGCTATTAGGCCCGTGCAGGGACCCCTTAGCTCCCCTCTGACTTCGACCTAATCTCCTCCAAAGCCCTCCTAAACGATTCCTCCAAGCTACCGGATGCCCTGGCCTCGTCTACGAGTTCACGTGCAGCTTCACATATTCTAGCGATCTCCTCTAAAGCAGTTTTGTAGGCCTCCTCCTCATTCTTACCAGTCAGCCTTGCCGCCGCGTACGTCCCTGAAGCTGCTTGTGCCAGGATTATAGCCATCAAAGGCGCTGTCATCCTCCTCTCCGACGCGCTAGCCAGTACCGGAGCCACTAGCCCAAGCATGTCCCGCAGCCACCTCGAGGCCTCGGGATCCCTCGTCAAGAATGATATCTTGCGGGACAGCTCCTCGTCCAACTCCACTATTCACCTATGTTATCAAAGCGGCGGCACCGAATATAGAAATAGAATGAAGCCAGCAGTCTACTTGGCGCGTGCTAAATTAAATCCTTAATATCCACGATGAACTCTCTCCTAACTCTCCCGTCAACCGTGAACTCGACCCCCTCGAGTTCGAGGAGCCGCCTCTTAACCTGCGTGCCACCCCTACTGTAACCGCCGAGGCCGCCGTCACTCCTAATGACCCTATGACAAGGAATTATTATAGGATATGGATTAGCCTTCAATGCACGACCCACCAGCCGAGGGCTTACGTTGAGAAACCGCGCTATGGACCCATAGGTTGTAACTAGGCCTGGCGGCACAAGACTGATTAGCGTCCAAACGGCTTCAAAATAGTCGCGAATCCTTGCCCGTCCTATCTCCTCGCCAGTCATGCTTAGCAATGGCACCGCGGAAGCCCCCAGGCTTCCGCGATTGTGTGATTTGGTATTGCCTATATTCTTAACAATAGTGATTGTTGTCACCACGATCAGTGGTTAATGCTGTATAAAATATATACACTAATATATCTTTCTATTGAATTGTTTACGTAACTGAAGCCGGATTCGCCCAGTCTAAGATTGTACGCTTCTATATCTGTTTTATTTTATTCAGCTGTTTTTGTTTATAGTATATGAATACTTATTATTTTGTAGACCGGTGGTGGGCGACCCAAGAAATTCCCACTAGAGCATGCTTTGAGGTGAGTTCCCAAGGTGGGAGCGAAGGAGGTTAAGGACTACTATGGAGACTATGCAACCCTTCGGGTCCCACCGGAGGAAAGAAGGACCTTCCTAAACATGCTGATGGTGTTCCTTGGAGTTCTAGCTGTATGGGCCGCGGTCTTTGGCGGCGCAAGCATGGCTACTATACTCGACGCTAAAGGCATTCTGTTAGCCTCTATTCTGGGAAGCGTTGCACTGGGTGTTATCGCGTTCTTCACGGGCCTCATAGGAAGCTACAATGGAGTGTCGACTTACGTCATACTTAGACATAGTATGGGGAGATTCGGGTCTATAGCAGCTGGTATTGTAATATCTGGCATTAGCTCGGCGCTCTGGTTCGCATTTGAGACTTGGCTTTTCGGCGTCATAATGCAAGGAGTGTTCCCTGACAATTTCCTCACACGTGTTGACGTGGCCGCGTTCTGGGGAGGCCTCCTCATGATGACAACAGCCTTAATCGGATATAGGGGGCTTGCTGCGCTCAGCTACCTCGTAGTCCCAGCTTGGTTCGCCATCATACCCATGGCCCTGGCGGCATCCATAGCCCTCAAGGGCGGGTGGTCAGCCCTCCTGGCTGCGAAGCCCGAGCAGCCAGCGGGCCTCGCAGCCGGCATAACATTCGTCATAGGATTATACATTGTAGGCGCTACCATCGCTCCCGACGTGACCAGATTCTCCAGGAGACCCCTTGACGGCCCTCTAGCCTGGTTCATCCACGTGGTAATTTTCATGCCAGTAATTCTAATTGCTGGGGGATGGCTCCAGCTACTCTCTCCAGGCAGCAACCTCGCAGCTGAGATGGTAGCTATGGGCATGGGCCTGGCAGTTCTCCTTACTGGCATCCTTGGCCAGTGGACAACGAACGATAACAACCTCTACAGCGCTAGCCTGGCTTGGGTTAACGCTGTACCCAAGGTCAAAAGATGGGTATGGGTTCTTATTCTTGGATTATCTGGCACCATTGTGGCGGTCCTGATAGCCAGGGGTTATGGTATATCGCTAGATGCTCTCTTAAAGTTCGGGACCCTCCTTGGCACGTTTATTCCGCCTATAACCGGCGTAATGATCGCAGACTACTACATAGTCCAGCCCCTGCTCTTCGGCAAGCGGGATCCCAGGACTAGGTATAACTTTGGCCCTGGCACAGTCTATGGAGCCGTAAGATGGCCCGGCGTCGCTGCCTGGGTTATTGGTAGCATATTGGCGTATTACATACCAAAGATCCACCCCGGCGTACCTGGAGCTATTCTTGGCCTCTTCACAGGTCTAGTCGTCCACATCCTACTCATGGCTCTCTGCAAAGCCTCCGGCATCCCACACGATGTGGGCAAATGGGTAGAGACTGAGACAGGGTGGTAGCCGTGGCGGAGGCATTCACGTCATACGCGGTGAAGTCCCTATCTGCTAGCACGGTGCTCTTCCTGGTAACTGGCCTAATCGCTGCCACAGGCGCGCAGGCGTTTAGCTCACACTTCGCCTACTTCGCGGTGGCCTCTGCACTACTCGTTGGAGTAAACGTTGCTAGGCTGAAGTACTGTTCGGGATGCGACGTGAAGAGAGTGGGCGAGATCGCAGTTCAGGCTGGCTGGCTAGTGACGTCTCTAAGCCTGGTCTATATTACAATGGCTCCTGCCAAGATATACTCCATGAATACGGTTAACCTGACAATAACCGAGGCTCTAGGGCTCATACTACTAATGATTGGAGCTACGCTACTCCTGAAGACTAAGAAAGAGACTGGAGTATCACTTTCAATATAGGGGTGCAGGGTTATGGGTGAGACGCGTCTAACAAAGGAGGACATCGAGGACCTAGCAATAGGTGCAGCCGTCCTGGGGACAGGTGGCGGTGGGGATCCTTACATAGGAAAACTTATGGCTATCCAGGTCCTCGATAAAGGAAAGGAGATAACACTCGTCGACCCCAATGATATTCCAGACGACGCCTTTATAATGACGTCAGCGTTTATGGGAACACCAATAACAATTATAGAGAAGCTGCCGAGCGGCCTTGAAGCAGTTAAGGCCCTCGAGAGCCTTGAAAACTACTTCGGAAGGAGAGCGGACTACATAACACCGGTCGAAGCCGGTGGCCTAAACTCCACAATCCCATTATACGTGGCTGGCATGACGGGCAAGCCTGTACTAGACGGTGATGGCATGGGGAGGGCCTTCCCGGAGCTCCAGATGGTTACCTTCCATCTTTATGGAGTCAAGGCTACTCCCATGTCCCTGGCAGATGAGAAGGGGAACAGCGTAATCCTGGATACGATAGATAACTTCTGGGCCGAGAAAATCGCTAGGGTTGTCACCATAAGAATGGGTGGATGGGCCTCGATAGCGCTGTACTCAATGAATGGCAAGAAGTACAAAGAGGCCGTGATACCCCACACGATCAGTAAGGGCATAGAGATCGGGAGAGCTATTAGGGACGCGAAGAAGCACGGGAAGAATCCACTGGACGCCCTGCTCGACGTAACTAGAGGATTCAAACTCTTTGAAGGTAAAGTGGTCGACGTTAGCCGTTGGATCGTGGCAGGCTTCGCGAAAGGTGAGGTAACCATCGAAGGCTTCGACGACTTCAAAGGTAAGACTATGAAGATCATGTTCCAGAACGAGAACCTAGTAGCGATTGTTGACGGTGAAGTTGTGGCCAGCGTCCCGGACCTAATAGTCGTCTTGGACCTTGAGACCGCTGAACCCATCACAACCGAACGCCATAGGTACGGCTACAGAGTAGCCGTCGTTGGCATCCCCTGCGATGCTAAGTGGCGTACACCTGAAGCGCTGGAGGTAGTCGGCCCGAAGTACTTCGGATATGATATTGAATACGTTCCCATTGAAGAGAGAGTGAAGGCTTTGGGCCTGGGGTGACTAGGCATGGGTCGCTTCAGGATAGGGATAGATGTTGGAAGCACCAATACGGACGTGGCGGTTGTGGACGAGAAGGGTCAGCCGTACTATACCGCTAAGGTCACGACCACGCCTGACGTTACTACCGGTATACTCCAGGCTCTCGAGAAGGCAGTTAGAGAGTCGGGCATAAGCCCTGACGATGTGGCTGCAGTAATGTATGGCACTACTCACGGCCTGAACGCCATTGTTACCCGTAGGGGGTTACTGAAGGTCGGAGTACTCAGAATAGGCCTTCCCGCCACTACCGCTATTGAGCCCATGCTGGACTGGCCAGCCGACCTCAGGGAAGCCATTGGCAGCATTTACAGGCTAGTGAGTGGGGGGTTCGAGTTCAACGGCGAAGAAATAGCCCCCCTAGACGAGGAGGCTGTCAGGAGGGCCGCCGAGGAGTTTAAGAGGAAGGGCGTCGAGGCTGTAGCCATAACCAGTGTCTTCTCACCTGTTAGGCCTGACCACGAGGTGAGGGCTGCGGAAATAGTCAGAAAGGTTATGGGCGACGTACCCATCTCGATGTCACATACTCTTGGAAGCGTCGGCCTCCTTGAGCGTGAGAACGCGACGATACTCAATGCTGCAATAGTTGGTGTGATGAAACGCAGCATCTCAGCAGTAAGGGAGACCATGGAGAAGCTCGGCCTAGGAGAGGCCAAGCTTTACTTAGCCCAGAATGACGGGACAATAATCTCCGCTGACATGGCTGAGAGGTACCCCATATTCACGGTTGCAGCGGCTGTATCGAACAGCGTTCGCGGAGCATACGTTCTAACAGGCCTCAAGGACGCCATAGTGGTGGATACAGGAGGCACGACAACTAATGTGGGGGTCCTGGAGAAGGGGTTCCCAAGGGAGTCCTCATCCGCCGTAATCATTGGCGGCGTGAGGACTATGTTCATGATGCCAGACTTCATCAGCATAGGGGTAGCAGGCGGAAGCATAGTGAAGATCAAGGATGGAGAGGTAACCGTAGGCCCAGAAAGCGTTGGGTACAAACTCGTCGAGGAGGGCATAGCCTGGGGAGGCAACACTATAACAGCTACGGATGTCGCACTAGCACTTGGAGTCATGGAGATCGACGACCCCAAGTGTGACCCCGAGAGGGCCAGGAAGCTCATCCCTAGGGATATAGCCGAGAAGGCATACAAGTACATAGTTAACGCTGTAGAGGAGGCAATTGACAGGATAAAGACGAAACCCGACCCCATGCCGGTAGTCCTTGTGGGCGGCGGGAGCGCAATGCTTCCCCGAAAGCTTAAGGGAGCATCTGAGGTCATAAGGCCTGCTGGCGCCCAATCCGCCAACGCCATAGGAGCCGCTACCGCGCTCATCGGGGCCACAGTGGAGAAGACGTACAACTACGAGCAGATTCCCAGGCAGAAAGCCCTCGAGGAGGCCAAGAAAGCCGCTATAGATAAGGCACTCGAGTCGGGAGCGGCCCCCGGCACGGTCGAAGTAGCGTTCGTGGAGGAGATCTCAATGCCCTACCTGCCGGGGAACATCGTTAAGGTCCGAGTCAAGGCAGTGGGCAGGGCATGGGTTTAACAAGCTTCTCCGAAGACCTCCTAATACTCCTCTTTTACTGCATCATTTAGTGGCTTAACGTGAAGAGTAATAGCCTCCCAGACCTCTCCCAGGCAACAAGGGCAGGGCCCGCCTACGCCCGTGCGTCACACCGGCGTAGGCGGGCCCTGCCCTGGTTGCGTGG
>JALURD010000021.1 GCA_027057815.1 Acidilobaceae archaeon
AGATTTACGCTGACCCAGACTCATGCATTGAGGTGGCCAGGGCTCTGGAGTCGCTGAAACTCTATTGGTATAGGGAGGAAGTGAGCCTACTCGGCGAGAGGAAGCTCTGTAAGGCCACAGCCTACGCCCCGATTCATGTCGTGGGGGAGATAGTTGCTACCTTAACCGAAGTCTTAGACCTGAGGAGGATCGATAACGCGATAATAGTCAGCGACGTGGAGTCAGGCGTGGGCGCGCCCTACAGGATAACGGGGAGGAGGTTCATAACGAGGCCGCCGGGCATCATAGGCAGGCCTCCCTTCATGATAATGGAGGAGGCTGAGGACAAGGCTAGACTCTCCATTGCACAGCTTGCCCTGGCAGCCATCGCTAGCCTTGTCGCCCTGGCAGGGCTGGCACTCAACAACCCCTACGTCATTATAGGCGCTATGCTTCTCTCGCCCATCCTGGGCCCCATATACTCATTCTCCATACTGGCATCATGGGGGAGGCCGAGGAGCGCGCTAACCGCGCTAGCCGCCCTGGCGGCCCTCATCTTAGCCGCAGTGTCTGCCCCGCTCATAGTCTCACTTATAGGAGTCCTCATAGGACACCCTCCACCAGTAACTAGCGAGGTTGCCTCGAGGGCGAGGGTTGGCTGGGAGTCCCTTGCCGTACCCGTGCTCTTGGGCGTAGCAAGTATTCTGGCAGTCTCCTCCAGCACATGGGAAGCCTTAACCGGCGTAGCGATAGCTGCAGCTCTGATACCGCCAGCGTCAACCTTAGCCCTGGGTCTAGCTATAGCTGACCCCGCAGTAGCCAGCGGCGCAGCTGCAAATCTAGCACTGAACATAGCCGGGTTACTCGCAGGAGGCCTAGCAACATCCACGGCACTGAAGGCTTGGAGGCCTTCAAGTAATCGGAGGCCCCACACGGTAGGATGATAAAAAGGGATTAATCCCATGAGTCCCACTATACGCTTGTCATGAGTGGTGTGGCGGGGTTGGATGAGCGAACCCGCAGGATCCTCGAGTACGTCTTGAGGGAGAGGGATAGGCTTGTCGAGGAGGTTAGACGACTCCTCCGCATGCCGAGCATCTCAGCCACGGGAGAGGGGGTCGAAGAGGTTGCTTCATACCTTGCTGAATGGGTGAAGGAGCGGCTGGGAGGTACCGCTACCCTCCTACGTTATGGCGGCCACCCCATAATGTATGGACGCGTGGGCGGATCTACAGGGAGGAAAATAGTCTTCTATAACATGTACGATGTTCAGCCGCCGGAGCCCCTGGATGAGTGGGAGGCACCACCCTTCGAGGCCAGGATTGTTGGCGACAGGATAATCGCGAGGGGCGCGTATAACACTAAGGCTGGACTCATGAGCATGCTCCTAGGTCTAGAGGCATACATGAACCTCTACGGAGATCCACCTCTCGACGTGTACATAGTCTTCGAGGGTGAGGAGGAGCTAGGGAGCCCGTCGTTGCCCAAGTTCATAGAGGACAAGGGAGAAGAGTTGAAGGGTGCTGAGATGGTTTACTTCGCGTTCCCCACTGAGAGGATCCCCGGGAAGCCGGCGATAGTCCTGGGTAATAAGGGCATAGTATTCATGGAGATCCGCTGCAAGACGTCTAAGTATGACGTTCACAGTAGCTTCAGCAGGGGCCTCTACAATCCCGCTGCCATACTGGCAAGGATAGTCTCGCACCTCATCGACCCCCTCGAGGGGCCCCGGATCCCCTGGCTTGAAGAGAAGACTGTAACGCCCACAGAAGAGGATCTCAAGTACCTGGACGACATTATGGAGGCCTACCCTGCTGAGGACCTCCTAGACCTCTACGGCGTCGCCAGGCCCAGGCTTAGAGGCAGGGATTGGTACATAGCAGTGTACTTCAAGCCCACCGTTAACGTAGATGGCTTCCACTCAGGCTACACAGGCCCCGGGACCAAGACTATAACCCCCGCCGAGGCTATGGTCAGGCTTGACTTCAGGCTAGTCCCTAATATAGAGCCCGAAGACGTGGTCGATGGGGTCAGGAGCCTCATAGAGAGGCTTGGCCTCCAAGACTTCGTCGAAGTTGAAGTGCACGACGCCTACACATGGAGCAAGACTAGCCCCGACAGCCCAGCGGCTGAGAGGGCCAGAAGAGCCTATACTAGAATGGGAATAAGACCCTACACAATACCGATGATACCCGGCTCAGCTCCGTCCTACCTCTTCACAAGGAAGCTAGGGATACCCATGGTCGACACTGCTCCCGGCCATGGGGGTAGAGCTCACGCACCCAACGAATACATTACGGTCGAGAGCATACCCTCAATGACTGCATACACCGCAGTACTCCTCGATACATTCAACGAGTAACATTCTGCCCCTGCCGCCTGGAGTCCCTACAGCGTTTAGGCGGGTCCAGGAGGCGGTCGTAGTGGTCCTATGCGTAGTACTGGCTGGAGGGGCCTCACTGAGGTTCGGCGGAGGCAAGCTGTCATGGCGAGGCTTTGGAGGGATCCCCCTGCTAGCCCGAGTGGTAGAGGCTCTCGAGGAGAGTGGAGTCTGCCGGGATGTACTAGTGGTTGCCTCCCCTCTCACAATTACAGATGTTCAGACGATTCTCCATGGCTCCTATACAATTGTGGAGGACCCTGGCTGGCTCCCATGCAGCGGGCCGCTTAGAGGCATGGCAGCCGCAGCCCTCCAAGCTGGGAACGAGCCGATGCAATTTGCAGCTGGCGACATGCCCTGGCTTAAACCTGAAGCCGTAGCCGCACTCGTAGACATAGCGAAAAGGATGGGAGCCTCCGCAGCGGCGCCCATGTGGAGGACTGGCTTCGTCCAGACACTAGCTGGCTTCATTTCAAACACCTGGCTAGCGGTGGAGGCCTGCCTGAGAAGGAGGGGTCTCGCAAGGCCCAGCGACGTGTACCGCGCATCGGGGAAGCTGATACTTGTGGGGTCAAAGCTCTTAGGCGATGGTGATGGCAGAACGTTCGTAAGCGTCAACACACCCGAGGAGGCATTGAATCCTTCACCCGACCCCCCTGGCGAGTCCCTGATAGACGCGTCGAGCGCGTCCGAGCACCATAAGCTGGCATTAAAGGTTGAAGAGGAAGCCGGGGATCCCCGGGCTCTCTATCACTACTACCATGAAGCAATAGAGTACATCAGACTCGGGGTGAAACACTTCGCGAAGCATGCATGGCAGGATTACTGTGAAGCACTGAAACTTCAAGGATATAACTGGGACGTCGCAAAGCACCTCCCTGGAGGGCTTCGTTGCCGGGGACGGAGTCAGGCGCGAAGCTCGTTCCAGTGATTTTGCAATAATAAAATATTAATGTAATACTTTAACCTTTCACTCAAAAACACTTTCCATGTAAATAGACAGTGTGGTGCTAGGGCGTGGGGAGGCTAGCAGCCGCCCTCGCAGCGGCTGGAGCAGTCCTCCTAACCCTAGCGCTACTAGCGGCGTTAGCATCCTTCAATGTGGCAGCAGAGGCAGTGGGAGTGGGGTTTGGCGGCACTGTTGGACTCTTAGGCGCCGCCTTGGGGCTTGCGGTGGCTACTCTATTTTGGTTAATAGGTAACGTTTTGTATGGCTTGTCACTCGCCAAGACTAGGGGTGAGCCCTCGAAACTCATCGGCGCAGCATGCATATACTCCGCAGCCAATCACGGGGCCTTCACGGCGGCGTTCTTAGACTTCCAGGATTGGAGGCTGCAGGGAAGCTCCCTATTAGTCGCGGTAGCAGCATTAATATTAGCCGTACTTTACCTCATAGTCGGGGTTAGGAAGATCAAATAGATAGGCTGGTGACTCTACAAGGATATAGAAATAGAAAATACTTGGAAACAACTTAAATTAATTACTTCCAGCGGAGAAATCGATGCAAGAGATTGAGGGGACGAGCCATGCAGTTTTACTGTCTACCCCTATTACCTCTGGTCATCACTCGCGTCCTGAAGGCAATGAAGCCTCAATATGGCCCCCTCTTTCAGAGACCCCAGGCTATAGGGGAGAAGGCGCGGGAGACTTCGCTGCTCGGACTTATCATAATCGCTTTAATCATAATCATTGGAATATTCATTTTAGCAAAGCTCTATAGCGACTAAGTAGAGATTAATCAAAGCTTAGGCGATGCGCTACTGAAGCCTGCCAATGAAGGCGGTCTACCTGAGATTGAGTTTGATTACACTGACCCCTAGCTTTTCGGCTACATATACCTGCCTGCCGTCGAGTGTAGCAAGGGGTGCTTTTTTAGACTTGGCTTGAGCTATAAATAACGCATCGTATATAGTCACTCTGTTAGTAATCGCTATCTCAAACGCTTCCTTGAGATAATTATTCTGGCTCTCCACCGTTACGACATTCCAGCCAGCTATTAGATCTAGTAAAATTTGCGTCTTCTCCCTGGCAACCTCCAAGCTGAGATTCTTAGTTATGACTGTATGCCTCTAGACCGCGTTTAGCGCTTCCTTCACAGCCAGGTCCAGCGTGTAAACGTCGTTTTGCAATATGAACTCTTCAACACTCATCCAAATAGGTTCCTCCCTAAGTATGTAGGCCGCTATTACGGATGAGTCAGCGATTATCACGATCCCACCTTACGCTTTGCACGGAAGCACCAGCAGGTAGTTTGGGGTATTTGCTTATAATTTCCCTAGCCTTTTTTATCGCCTTGACCTTCTGGTAGTATCTCACTCTCTCCCATAGGAATTGAGTGATTTCTTCGCGCCAGTTAACTATGTCCTCTAACTCCTTCATTTTCCTCTTAAGCTCACGGGGGAATCCTCACGCTAAAGACTTTAACTCACCAACAACCACCACTTACACTATCAATGTATAACGCAGTCATATTAATATATATTTACACATGAAATTATAGACACCCGGGAATGCTAGTCTCACCTACTAAAAATCTGTTGCCCCGACGCTTACCACTCAGCGAGGTACCTCGTGGACCGAGACTAACTCTAAATTACTACTATTGATGCCTCAATGGTATACCACGCTAAGGCGCGACTGCCTCACCGGGGTCTCGCTTGGAACCTTTCATAAAATCGGATGAAGTTGAGGTTATGCTGTATCATCTTCAAGTCTGCCAGTTAGGAGTACTAGCGACCTGCCTCTCCCCTTCTTAGCGTTGGATACTAGTGTGACTCCTGTTAGTTTCGCTGCTCTTAATCCGCTTGCTAGGGGTCCTCTCATTGTGATGATTAGGCCTGTACCTATGTTAGCTAGTCTCACAACCATGTCTGCTGAGGCTCTCCCGGTCGTTGCAGCTGCAAGCTTAGTAGCGTCGCGGAGGAGGCCTGCCCTGTATGCTAGTCCCACGGCTTTGAGTACGGCTGTGTGTCTACTCGTGTCGTGGGCCACTACGACTGCCCCAGCATCCAGGTCGTATACTGCAACCGTGTGGGCTGATATCCTGTAGAGCCCGCCCGCAGTCCTCTGGGAGAAGTCGTAGTATACTGAGTACACGTCGGCCCACGCGTAAGCCTTCTCATGTACTATTCTCCTGTGCCTGGGCGCTGGGCCGCCGCAGCTTTCACCGTTGAGTTTAGCTGTCGGTGACCCACCGGCTTCAATGTATATTTTATCGCCCCTAACTGTTATGGATGCCTCGCCGGGATCCCCCATGCCGAGCTCGCTCACCACAAATCCCAGGGCTAAGTCCTCCACATTGGACGGCATTGCCACGACTTCACCGTACTCTCTACCGTTAACTACGAGCTTGTAAACCTCGTCTACCGCTACTCTTACACCGTTAACCTCCTCGTATACTACCGCGGTTTCCGCCTTGAGCCTGAAGGCTTCAAGGCGTGCTAGACGAGACAAGGCTAATCACCCTCGAAGCGATCAAGCAGAAGGTTAACCAGGGCAACATCAGCCTGATCTATTTTCCCTTCGACCACGGCGATCTTGTAGCCGCATCTCTTGCACTTCCTCACCTCTAGCAGGCCGGGTCTGACCACGTAGACGTCAAAAGAGTCTCTGCCCTGGGCTAGGCAGGATGGGCATAGCCACTCGTCGAAGGGCCACTCCATGCCGCATGTGCATCTAGCTTTCGGCTCGTATCCCGTGAAGAGGCCCTCCTCGACTCGCGCGAGCCGGATTATCCTGGGCCTGTGACCGCAGACTGGGCATTCCAGTGAGGGCTTCTCCTGCTTAGCGTGTAGGCGGAGGTCCGCGTAGAGCTTCCTCCTCACAAGGTAATCCGCTAGTGCTTCATCACCCTCCAGGAGGCGGACGGCCTCCTTCCTAAGCTCGTGGAGGTTAGATACGCGTGAGGCTAGAGGCCCCCTACCAGGGGGTCCATTCAAAAAAGGCTTGGGGAGGCTTGAAGCCAGGGAGTCCAGGTCCCCGACCAGCCCGGCTAGGTCCTCGAGGTCCCCGCGGCAGCCCTCGTCTTCGCCGCACAGTAAGTCAATGACTAGTCTTTGCAGGGGCTTCAGCACTAGCTTTCACCCTTCTCTAGAACAGCAGCGCCCATGTGCTCCCTCGCCCAGTCCTCAGGTACCTCGCCGTCGAAGAATGCAGCCCTAAGCAGTGGCCTATTGGTTGGATGGAGCGTAGCGTATACGTGGAGGAATAGGAAGACTAGTGAGAGGACGAATCCTAGGTCGTGTAGAGCGTACATTAGCCTGACCTCTGATAGCGTGAGGCCCAGCTCCTCC
>JALURD010000022.1 GCA_027057815.1 Acidilobaceae archaeon
GCTAGTGATTAGGGGTGGTGGAGGGAGGGGAGGGCTCTGTAGAAGAAAAAACACGTGGTTATGGGTCGTTGGAGAGCTTTATCGGGTAAATCTTGCCCGTCCGCGTGCTGACACCGAATATTACCGGCCCTTCAGTCAGCTCGACTATTACAGGTACAACCTTCTGCGTCCCGTCCTCATTGTAGAGGTCGAAGTGTGGGTCGGGGTTCTTCTTGCTGACGTGGAGGCGCGAGGCTGCCGGGAATTTAGCCAGTTCCCTAGGCGTCTTGGGCACTCCTCCGCACCGATTATTGAGGAGCCGGGCTCCGACTCTACTAGGCAATACGGTCTGAGTCAAGGCTTAAGGCGTGGGTAACGCATAAAACTGGCGTGGTACAAGGGCTTCCTTCCAAACTTAACCTTAACATAGTCTATCACGCCTCAGAGCCCCGGTGGCATATGGATTCCTATGGTGGGCGCCTACGTCGAGTAGGAGGGCAAGGATGCGTAGGAGCCCCTGGAGCGTGTTCGGGAGCGGAGGGTCCCGGCGTAAGTTGTTATCTTACATTATAAGGCTCCCGTTAATCATTACATTAAGTGCTGGGGCGGCCCGGGATGGGCGGTTCTGTAGCGGTGTGGATTCCCCGTGGCGTGGCTGAGAGGCTTGAGAGGGAGGCTAGGAGGCTGGGGGTTAGCCTGGAGGAGTACGTGCTGGAGCTGCTCCTCGGGGACCTGGATCCGCCCGGGAGGGCCAGAGAGTACGCCGAGGCGGCTAAGGATCTACTCGAGATGGCTGGGGAGGAGCTCGCTAAGGGCGACGTCCGCCAGGCCGCGGAGAAGCTGTGGGGCGCGGCGGCTTTAGCCGTGAAGGCCTACGCGGCGTGGAGGGATGGCAGGCGCCTATCAAGCCACGGCGAGCTATGGGAGTACTCGAGAAAGTTAATGGAGGATTTGGGCGGGTGGGTTAGCGACGCATGGGCCCAGGCGTCAGCTATGCACGTATGCTTCTACGAGGGGTGGTGCACGAGGGAGCACGTGGAGCAGGCCATCAAGAGGGTGAAAAGGCTCGTGGAGGAGGTTGCATCGAGGATTTTGGCGTGAACCCTTTCCAGGCTGAACGTGGGAAAGCGGTTATCTAGCGGTCCAACCACGTTTAGCTATGACCCCTCTGCGACTCTCTCGGGTACGTAGATGGTATCGCGTGGCGCGGCCACCCCGCGCCAGCTGCGAGGTATGGCCTCGCGGGGCATACCTTGTTGTAGCCGCAGTACGCGCACTTCGCCCTCGCAGGGGTCACAGGTGGGGGGTCCTCGCTTGACACTATCTTCTTGAGCCTCTCTAGGGCCCTTAGGGTTTCCTCTATAGTCCTCTCGTTGACGGGTACCTTGTAGGCGTCGCCGCCCATGTAGAGTATTGCCTCCCTCACGGGGCCCATGGTGTCCATGACTAGCAGGGCGTATGCCAGGAGCTGGAGGCGGAAGTGCCTCCACCTCCTCCGCGGCCTCTTATACGCCTTAACCTCGACGACGTAGAAGGGCCCGTCCCCCGCTACCACGTCTACAACGCCAGAGAGGCCTAGCCTCCTACTCTTGATGGGGACCTCGAGCCTGTAGGGCCTGGGCAGGCCTAGCTCCTCCGCGACCCTCTCCTTGAACTCGGCGTCCACCGCGGCCCTCCCGGCCTCCATGCTGGGGGTCGGGGGCTCCACGTAGCCCGTGTTGGCCTTTATCCATGGGATCACCGGGCAGTAGGCCATGTCCTTGAGGTCGGCCACGCTGAGGAGGGATCCCTCATAGAACGTGTATCGCTGCACCGGGGATCCCCCGGGCCCAGTATGGCTTCCCGAGGACAATGGCGTGCTCCCACTCCCTCGGGTCAAGGGTTACAATGTGGACTACGTCGGTCTCCCTGTCTATTATCATTCCAAGCCTCCTCGCGAGGTCAACTGCGCGGGCCCTCTGCATCGAGCCCACGAAGGCGCTCCTCTGTATCCTGGTCAGCCCCCACGCCTCCAGGGACCTC
>JALURD010000023.1 GCA_027057815.1 Acidilobaceae archaeon
ACGCTCCGAGGTTGGCGTAGAACACTACATACGCCACAGCCTCCTCGCCGAACCTGAAGCCGGGGGCGTATGGGAGATAGTACGCCGTCAGGTCATAGGTTGCATACTGAGCAACAGTCACAATGGCTAGCACTGCGAAGCGGAAGAGGTACCTGGTAAGAGCTTCCCCTAGAGATACCCCGCTGGCCCCTACGGGTAGGGACATATCGAGGGATCCCGTGTAACCGCTCAGCCTCCTCACCCACAACTCAGCCTCCCCGGCTCGCCCGCGCTCGACGAGCCACCGGGGAGACTCAGGCATGGCCAGCCTGGCTAGGCCTGCGACCACCGCTGTTCCTAGCGCACTGGCTATGAGAAACCTCACCTGGTCCTCGGCTGACTCTGCTATCCCAGCGTAGGCGAGAGACAACCCTGCAATGAGGGCTGCCCCGATGTTCCAGAAGTTGGTAGCCATCATCAAGGCCTTACCCCTAGCCCTCGCGGGAGCCATCTCAGCTATGGCAGCATAGGCAGCCCCGAATTCACCGCCAATCCCGAATGTCATAAGGCTGGTTCCAGCGAGGAGGGCGAGTATGGACTTGTAGTCGATAGCAAGTATCGCCAAGCCTAGGACCTCGAGGGCAAGGCTGGCGGCGAACATCACCCTCCTCCCAACCTTGTCGGCGAGCCAGCCAAGCAGGATGGCTCCAAGCGACTCGGCCAGTAAGTTCACGGCGAAGACTGTTGCAGCAACTTCAGCGGGAGCGACAAGGTAGAGGAGGAGGGGGGCTACTGAAAACATCACGCCGTCGAGTAGGTAGTTCAGGGACACCACTGTGAAGAGTATAGTGTGCAGCCTCCCCCATCTAGCGGTATCCAGAACCTCAACGAAACTCCTAGACCCCATGGCCCCCACCAAAAACCTTACCACTCACACGTAGTAACTTTAACTCTTTCTACTTAACCAAAACCTTTGAACAGTATAGAGGAGTGAATCAATTATAAGGCCTCAAGGAGTTAATCATGAATGGTGATGAGTACACCCTTTACCTGACCCTGCTTCGGGGGATGAGGTGAGTGGCCAGGCCTGACCTCATTAATCGCTAGCTGATTCCTGCCCTCACTTCTGTTGTGAAGAGGGTTATCCTGAGATTTACTGTGGCCTCCGTCTAGTCTAAGGCTACGGCTTTCACATAAACCCTGTACAGTCCAGGCTTAACGTAGGGGGGACTGCGCGTCGAGCCCTACTATGAACTTGAGAGGGAGTCCAACCCGGCCAAGCCGGGTCCATTAAATCAATTCAATGTATACTGTTACACAGCCGCCAGCGGAAGGATCCCCTCGGCTCGAAATGGGGAGTCCAGTCCTCACCCGCCCAGGCCTCTGGGGCCGAGAGATACGTGGTAGCCTCCGTGCGCCCCCGGGGCAAGTTGCTATTGAAGTGTAGAGGGCCATGGCGGCTGGTAGTGCTAGCGTGGCCGTGAAGGCTAGAAGGGACAATGGACTTGAGGGCAAGAACCCGCACCCAGCAATCCCGGCTGAGTGCTAGGGGGTTGCGTCTTTGGCGGGGATCCTCGCCATCTCCTCGAGCGTCATCCTGTCCAGGATTAGCGCGTAGCTGCCCGCGGCTATTACTACGCTATCCTCTAGTATGAATACCCTTAGGGCCCCCTGTGCCTCAATGAACTTCTTCACCGCGAGCTCCCCGCTCTCCACGTCTACATGGACTGCCAGGACTGCAGCGACTCCTGATGTGTAGGGCGAGATTGGTAAGTAGGCCACGTGAAGGTCTGGGTCGTAGTTGAATGCGTGGTAGTCCATAAGTGCCGGGGAGTGGGCCGGCTTTAGTATCACCTTGGACTCCTCGATAGGCTCCAGGGGGTTCGAGACGTTGTAGAGTGAGATCTTGAGCGTCCAGGTCTCCAAGCCTACTCCCAGGAGGAGGCCGTCGGCGACTGGGTGTAGGTACTCGCTGAACCCTGGCATGTATAGCGCGCCGAGCAGCGTGGGCATTGCCGG
>JALURD010000024.1 GCA_027057815.1 Acidilobaceae archaeon
GCACTGCTCATATCTCGCTCCCCCGCGAATCTGTCCCCCGCCACGGGCCCCTTAATAATTAGTGTAGGCGGTACTTGCTCTCCCATGGATAATAGGGTAGAGACTCTAGAAAACCGGATTCGTGTTATTGGAGTGGTGGGGCCGCCGGGATTTGAACCCGGGACCACCAGCGCTCCGGGCGCCCCCCGGAGCGTGGGGTTGCGCACCCCAGGCTGGCATCCTAGCCAGGCTAGACGACGGCCCCATATCCCCAGTTCTGCCCTCTAATTACTCAGGGGCCTTTAAACGCTTAGTGTAGCCCGAGGTGCTGCCAGGATTAAGTGGTTATCCAACATTCAGAGTAATCCTATCTTTGCATGGCTATATTGCTGTTGGTTGAAGGTTTCAATCCAACTATATATGATACTTTGAATAGTTGGAGGGACGGAACTTTTAGGTAAACCTGGAGAGTCCGCTTATTTGCATAACGCATTGTTATAATCAATGGTAGCACGCATCTTTAAGGCAATTGGGGTGGAAGTAAGTGAGCGATTATGGGGAGGGAGGGGGATTCGTAGTACGGTGCCCCAGGTGTAAGGGAATACTTTACAAGTATATCCTAGGGGATCAAGGAAGTAAAGATAAATATATAGGCCCCCCAAGTCCAAGGCGAATCTATGCTAGATATGATGTAAAGAATGCGTGTCCATTCTGCGGATTAAGATTTGACGGGCTCCCGCGAATCAAAGTGCTCACGTTAGAGCAGTTTACGTATTCGTACGCGATAGTCTCGTATAGAGGGAGGGAGCTGCTGGTAGAGAGGGACATGTTAAGCCAGGATATGCTTGGTGTACCGCAATCCATAAAGGTAGACGATGAAGCCGAAATAGCAAGTCTTTAACTGAACACATTCTTAAGGGCCATTAATTCTTTAACTATTTCATTGTAATAATAGCGGTTGCAGTGTTCCTTGTATCCTTTCAGCGATTCAATAAACTTACTGCTCGGCTTGCCCGCTAATCTAACGTAAATGGCTTGAGCTAGCCTCGTTAAATTGCCGCAACCCTTTGTAGCGCTTTCTAAGTCAATAATTAGTGCTTTACTAGAATTGTAAGGATAATACACGTTTCTCCATGGTCTATGTAACTCTTTATGGAGAATGCCAGCACTGTCTAAAGCGTAAGCTGCCTCAAGGGCCTCGAGTATGTGTTTAATTGTAAGGGACGATTCCTCTATCAAGTCTCGAAGGCTTTTCCCCCAAATGAGATCCATGAGTATGAAGTCCTCGCAGCATAGGTATGGGCTCGGCGTAGCACCATGGACGCTAGCTATGCGTAAATTCATGCATTCCTCCCAGAGGCTATCACGCTTCGAGTCGACGCGTAAGATTTTCAGTGCGGCTATTTTTCCGTTGTCTAGGAGTGCGGCCACAACTAGCGAGGAGTGACCCTTGCCAAGCACTCTAATACCTCCTGGAACGAGGACTCTTCCCACAAAGCAAATCTTGGAAACCCCGCTAGCCTCAATGGTATACACTAGGTTTCTACATTTTCCGTCTCCTCTAGGATAGCAAAGAACACGCCTTGCCCTGAAGCCGGTTAACGGCTCACAATCCATAATGGAAAACTCCTTAAGTACTCCCTCATAATTATGCTCTGCCATGGTTCGTCAACCCCGTTGAGAGACCCAACATAGTATAATCGGGATCCCGGCAGGCTTGGTAGACTCTTAGAGACCTTGATCAATGCGTCGCGGAGGTTTCTTATTCTCCTAGGCCTCCATGCCGCTAGCGTGCCGTCGTCCTTAATCCATACAGGCATGCCTTCGCCGCGCCGTTTTGAGACGAACCTTTCAGCTCTCTCAGAGATCCAGGCATAGGGGCCTTGAGAAACCTGGAGTGAAGGCAGTAGTGGGTTTTCAACTTCAACTGCTACAATGCCGTACGAGGCTTCATCGGTATAGAACCAGTATCTAGCAACCCGGAAGCCCATACGTTCAAGCTCGCT
>JALURD010000025.1:0-472 GCA_027057815.1 Acidilobaceae archaeon
GGGATTAGGTGTGCCATTATGTCGAATCTTGTTCCTAGCTCCCTGGCTTGATCGAGTATTTGCGGGTTTAGGGCTAGTATTCCTATAGTGGCGTGTATTGGTATCCATGGCTTTTCTTCTAGCTTGGTTATCCTGTGGTCTGGGGTTAGCTGGGCTACCCCGACTGGTAGCTGGTATCTGTCCGCTACTACAACGGTGGCGTCTGCATGTTTGGCTTCGTGTGTTTCCAGTACTTCGCTTGGGTTTACTTCGGCTATTATGTCTCCGTACCATACTAGTACTGCGTCGTAGTCTAGCAGGCCGTTAACGTAGGCCTTCAGTAACGCCCCACCAGTGTTGCTATAAGTCTCATCATCCTCACTATAGCGGATACGAGCCCCATACCTCGACCCGTCACCCAGATATCCCCTGACCTGCTCGGAGAGGTGGCCAACCAGAACCACAAGGTCCCTTAGGCCGTGGCGGACGAGCC
>JALURD010000025.1:482-1983 GCA_027057815.1 Acidilobaceae archaeon
CCTGCAAGTATGACTCCAGCCACTCTCACGAGCTACACCCGGATGACAGTCCCCCAGTATACACTTGCACTCCCATTATAAGCGGGGTAAGCCTTGGATCTCCTAGATCGCGACTATTACTTGGCTACGTCTGGGGCTATGCTGTCTATGAAGCCAAGTATATGGCTCATAGGGCGCGGCCTTCCGGGAGCCGTTCCCGCCTATGAGTACCGTGAACTGGCTGAGACCCTCAACAACTCCTTCCCTGATCCCCCTGAAGCCCTTAATCGAGATCCTAGAGATCAAAGCCTAGCGGCCCCTCTTCACACTCTGTCCAAGGTGTCCTAGGCCCCATCCATGAGTATTAACTCTTGCGAGGAGAGCCTCCAAAGCATCCCGGGAGGATGAGCCTTCCCTTAAACCCTAACCGGGGGAGGTCTAACCCTCTCCTTTTCAAGCCTTGCCGGGCTGGCTTGCTATTGCTCGGAGTTTCGCGTGTATCTCCTCTAGCTCGGCGCGAGTGGGGCCGCCTACCTCCGGTGGCTCATCAACAAGTATCAGGGTGGCTAGGAGGTCCTCTAGGTCGTCTGGGAGGGGGGCCTGAGTGTAGATTTCGAGGAAGGCTCTTGCCGCCTCATTAGCCGTAATTTCTTCGTTGAGGAGTTCCTCCAGTATTTCGAGTACTGCCTCGGCTAGTTTCTTCTCCAGTTTTTTAGCCTCGGTTAATGCCTTCCTGGCTAGCTCGGCCATTCTATCCCCTTACATCGTGCCCGGCTCCCGGGCTTCTAATAGTGCTAGTAGCTCTTCTAAGCTTAACTTGCTGCCCTCCCTAAGCATTAACCACCACCGTCTTGGCGGCTCTCCCCGAAGGTATTTGTAGTGCGCGTGGGTGACCGTGAGGCTTCTGTCAACGAATAAGTGGTAGACGTACACGGTAGTCCTTGAAGGCTTCAGCTTCTCCTCCTTCACGACTATACTGAAGCCATCGCGCGACTCCCTATATTGAACTGTCACCCTCCAGTCACCTTTTACTACAGTCCTTACAGTCCTCCTAGGATCCAATCCGGGCCGGAAAGTGGCTCGCGCCGGACCCTACCCGGCGGCTCCATTATTCATTGTGGTATCACGGGTTTGCCTAGAGCTGCGCCGCCTGAAGAGTCTTAAAGTGTTAGTAGTGGTGTGAAGTAGTCTAGTACTACGAGCATTGACCTGCCTAGGTATCTTATGTAGCCTAGCTTGCGGCGGGCCCACTCGACTAGGGCTCGGGGGCCCGCCTCTAGTAGGGCGCGGGCGGCCCCCGTGGAGAGGGCCCTCCTCAGGCCCAGCCTGATGACTTCGCCGCGTAGCGTGTGGGCCTCGATTCTGGCGATGAGCTTGGCGAGTAGGGCCTTCACCTTTGGGCTCCTGTACCGTTCTACTTTGAGTTTGGCTGCTACGTTTAGGAGGGCCCTCTCCAGGGGGGTGAGGATCCTCCAGTACAGGCCCAGCCTACGGGCCCTCCGCAGGGCCCTCTCCACGAGCC
>JALURD010000026.1 GCA_027057815.1 Acidilobaceae archaeon
GAGGAACGTGGCCTCCCTCATAGTCTCGAGCGCGACGGGGAGGCCAAGGGGTAGGAGGGTCAGGCTCTTCAGGATACTACTCCGCTTCGAAGCCGGCGGCAGGGGCGACGTAGGGTTCAGAAACGTGGTGGACACATACGTATACGCCGACGGGGACAAGTACGAGAAGGCCGTGGAGATAGTGGAGAAGCTGGGCGACGGTGTCCTGGTGTTCGTCCCGATAGACGAGGGCATAGAGGGGGCTGAGAGGCTCGCCGCGATGCTGAGAAAGAGGGGGATAGAGGCTGAGGCCTATCACGCCAAGAAGCCTTTGAGGATACTGGAGGACTTCGCCGAGGGCAAGATCCCGGTCCTAGTGGGGGTTGCGAACTACTACGGGGCCCTCGTTAGGGGCCTGGACTTGCCGGTCAGGGTTAAGTACGCGGTGTTCGCGGGCGTCCCTAGGCATAAGTTCCCAGCAGACGTAGGGGAGCCCCACCCATCGAGGCTCATGAGGCTCCTAGCCGTCCTCGCTGAGGTGGAGGACGGCTACATCTCCGGGGAGGCCAGGAGGCACATGCAGAGGCTCAGGAGGATCCTCAGGACCATGAGCCCCGCGGCCCTTCAGGTGATAACAGAGAGGGTCATCCAGGGAGACATTGGCGGGGAGGGATCCCTCACCCACATAGTCTGGTCGGCCTACAAATTCCTCCTGGAGGCCCTCAGGGATGAGAGGGTCTGGAAGGCCCTCTCGAGGAAGGCTGATGTAGGCGTGGTAGAGGAGGGCGGGAAGAGGTACCTGCTGGTGCCAGACCCGGCCACCTACATACAGGCAAGCGGCAGGACCAGCAGGCTCTACGCTGGGGGAATAACGAGGGGCCTCAGCGTCGTCGTGGTAGACGACTCCAAGGTCTTCAGAGGCCTAGCCGAGAGGACCAGGTGGATGGCTGACATAGAGTGGAGGCCGCTGGAGGAGGTGGACCTGGAGAGAGTGAAGAGGGAGATCGAGGAGGAGAGGAGGAGGGTCGCGGAGATACTGAGGGGCAAGGCTGGAAAGGCCGTGGACCTGGTCAAGACGGCGCTCCTCATAGTGGAGTCGCCGAACAAGGCAAAGACGATAGCCGGCTTCTTCGGGAGGCCTAGCATCAGGATACTCCCTAGTGGCCTGAGGGCATACGAGGTCTCTACTGGGGACTACATACTCTTAGTCGCAGCCAGCGGCGGGCATGTGTACGACCTCGCGACGGACGAGCAGCCCGGCGACGTGCCTCCCAGCCTCTCCAGGGCTGGGGTGAGGAACATCTTCGGAGTATTGGTGGCTAGTGATGGGGGCGCGTACGTGCCTGTCTACACTAGCATCAAGAGGTGCCTGGACTGTGGCGCCCAGTTCACCAGGGAGTCCAGGACATGCCCCTACTGTGGGAGCGAGAGGGTGAGGGACTCTAGAGCGGTCGTCGAGGACCTGAAGAGGCTCGCATGGGAAGTCGACTACGTGCTAATCGGCACAGACCCTGATACCGAGGGAGAGAAGATAGGCTGGGACGTAGCCCTACTCCTCAAGCCCTACTCGAGGAGGATCCTCCGCCTCGAGTTCCACGAGGTGACCAGGAGGGCGATACTGGAGGCCCTCAGGAGCCTCAGGAGCTTCGATGACAGGCTGGTGGACGCCCAGATAGTGAGGAGGGTTGAGGATCGCTGGATAGGCTTCACCCTAAGCCCCCTCCTCTGGTGCGACTTCTGGAGCCGCCACTACTGCCCCGAGGTCGCCGGGCGCAGCGTTGAGGCTGGTGGAGAGGCGAGTATAAGGAGGGAGAGCCTAGCGGATGCAAGGGCTTGCAGGGAGTACAGGTACTATTACAACCTCAGCGCTGGAAGAGTGCAGACCCCCGCCCTTGGCTGGGTTGTAGAGGCCACTGAGAGGGCCCGGAGGAGGATAGACCAGATAATACTCTACCACACCAGCGTGACTGTTACCGTGAACGGCAGGGAGGAGCCGCTCGCAG
>JALURD010000027.1 GCA_027057815.1 Acidilobaceae archaeon
CCACTATTAACCAATGCACTTAGTCCTTGCGAGTTGAAGCTTAGGGAATGGTGCGGCTGGGATGGCTAGGGTTCTATTGCTTAGCGACATCCACGGGAACCTCCACGCCCTCAGGGCAGTCCTGGAAACCGTCAAGGAATGGGATGAAGTCATCGTGCTAGGTGATTTAGTGGACTATGGCCCGCACCCCGGCGAGGTGATAGATGAGCTCCGTGGCATAGATGCTAAGGTAGTTAGGGGGAACCATGACCACGCCGTGGCCTTCGGCGTGGACTGCCGCTGCGGTGAGGAGACCCACTGGCTTAGCGTATGGTTCCGCGAGAATGTAACTCTAAACCTGGTGAGTAGGGCGGACAGGCAGTACCTCGCGCAGCTACCCCTGAAACTCGTAGTGGAGGATGGACTCGGAGCCATTGCTGTCCACGCCGCACCCTCGAACCCGCTCTACGAGTACCTCTACCCATGGCTCGGGGACGGTGAATTATGTGCTAGGCTACGCGCCCGCCTAAGGCTCAGTGGGAAGGAGGCTAAGAGCAGCGATTGCCCGCGTGGAGTCTACTTGGTCGGTCACACCCATCACCAGTTCCTACGGGTGGCCAGGGGCGCCTTGATAGTGAACCCGGGCAGCACGGGCCAGCCTAGGGATGGAGACCCCAGGGCATCCTACGCGCTACTGGACACGGAGACGGGGCGCGTTGAGCTGGGCAGAGTGAAGTACGACGTAGATGCGGTTCTGAAGGCATTAGAGGCCCTCAGAATACCGGAGCCCTACATGGCAGCCCTCCGCTACCTCCTAGTTAAAGCCGAGGCCCCGCCCAAACACATGAAGCCGCGCAGGCCCTAGCATACGAACGGTGCGTGCAAGGACCACAAGGACTGAGTCCTAAGCGGTTAGCTAGTCATGACCCTGATTAATGTGACCGCTGAGGCCGCTGTGGCCGCCATCAATTTAAAATTAAGATTAACAGGCCCCTAGCCATGCACTAGGGATCCTCCTGGGCGTACTGCCCCTTCAAAATAGGTCCCTCTCAAGCTACAAGCGATGATTTAAAAGGGTTTATGGCAGGCTAGCCGTGATCCGATCACAGGGTCTTCAGGCCTAAGGGCTGGTGGGATCCCGTGGGGGTAAGGGTCGCCCTCTTGTCAGGCGGTAAGGATTCTCTTTACGCTGCACTACATTACTGGCCGCCCGACTATGGGTTAGTATTGATCTACGATTTCCCGGAGCCTAGCCCCCACCTGGTAAACCTGGGCGTCTCCCTGGAGACCCTTGCCCTGACTGGGATCCCCGTGGTAGTGGCCCGCCTGAGGAGGGGTAGGGAGAGGGAGGACACTGTCGGAGTCCTTGAGAGGCTGGGTGCCAGTGAACTAGTGGCGGGAGACGTCTACATAGAGGATCACCTAAGGTACCTGGAGGGTGTCGCAGCCGACGCTGGCGCGTCCCTGAGGGAGCCACTATGGGGCAGGGATCCCGAGGAGCTGGCGTTCGAGATATTCGAGAGGGGCTTCAAGGCCCTGGTGATCGGGGTGCATGGCAGGCTCCTCCACTGGCTGGGGGAGAAGGTGGACTCCAGCAACGTGGCCGCCCTAGTAGAGGACGCCAGGAGGCGGAGCCTGGACCCCCTAGGGGAGCGCGGCGAGTACCACACGCTCGTACTTGAGAGCCCAGTGCACCAGGCGCCCCTAGCCGACCCCGTTAGGGTAGAGGTCGAGGACCACGGGAGTATGTGGATACTCCGCCTTGCGAGTCCGAAGAAAAGTTAAGCCCGGAAAGCCCTGCCCTCGAGGTTAATCCATGGACGGTGGGGAGGAACTGCGGGTCCGACCCGCCCCCCGGGGCGGGTATGGGGATCCTTGGGGGCGAAACGCCGACGCCCTCCAATTAATTCTCGCACTCAGACGCGCTGGGACGGCTTGTAGGCTTTGAGTGCGTGCCTCTCCAGGATCTCGCCTAGCCTTTACCTCGGACTCAGCGGCCTG
>JALURD010000028.1 GCA_027057815.1 Acidilobaceae archaeon
CCGCCTTGTCGGGTGCACAGCGAACGCCGCATCAACTATGCCTAGCCCAAGGATCGTTTCCACTGCTACGGGTGGAGACGCATTGAACTTATCCGTTGAGCCTGGGAGGCCTGCGAGGTATAACGTCACTTTGACTCTAATCTTCACCGGGGCATCATTACCCGAATTGATTAACGTGGGAACAGTTGGCGAGAGAATACTTGGTTATGAGCCCGGAGTGGGATACCAGGAGTTATACAGGGGCGAATCGTTGAAGGTGATAGCTGATCTAGTGGGGATCTCCTGGGGGTAGCATCGACTTTAATATGCTCATGAATGCCCTGGCGTTTTCGAGCATCCAGTGGTTGTTGTTGAAGAACACGTAGACTGCACGGGGGTTTAGGTGTGCTATGGCTTCCGCTATCTCTCTGAGCTCCTGCTCCGTGTAGTCGTGGGCGTACCAGTCGCTCCTCCCGTGCATCCTCAGGTATACTAGCCCGTTGCTGGAGACTATCCAGGTGGCCATGGGGGAGTCTATTGAGACCAGCGTTATGCCCAGGCGCCCGGCCATGTCGACGGTTTCACCTGTGAACCACGAGGTGTGCCTGAACTCCACCGCAAACCTACTGGGTTCGAGGCGGGATCCCTCCAGGAACCCCTCAATTCTTCTCACATTCTCGGGGGTCCTCGCGAAGCTTGGGGGGAGCTGGAATAGGTAGAAGTCCAGGAGGCCAACATCCTCTAGGGGCTTGAATATGGCCCTAAACCCCTCCCACACCTGCAGGGCCGACTTCTTGAGCCTCCTGTAGTGCGTTATGCTCCTGTGGACCTTCACCGCCCACCTAATACCGTATTCAATGCTGGCCCGGGCCCAGGACTCGACCTGCCTCCTGAAGGGAAACCTGTAGAATGACGCGTTGAGCTCCACAGCGTTGAGACCCGACTCCCTAGCATACCATTTAAAGGATCCCCCAGAGTTCCAATCATACATCCAGCCGCTGGTGCCCACGAAGACCCTCAGGGTCAAGACCCAACTCCTCGGGCATAGCCTGCATGCCGTCCAGGTTTATACGGTCCTCTACCGGTTTAGCGCGTCGCTCTCGTTATAGCCCTCCCTTCCCTAAGGACGCTTTGAGGGCGGTGTCGGGTAGTGAGTAGCGTAGACGCTGAGATCGAAGAGAGCATTAAGTGGGTTGAGGCTAGGCTGGCGCCGGTGCGCTCACACATAGTCTACAGGCACGTGGAGGTAGCGGGGGATCCCCCGCCGGGGCCTCCCGTTGAGGAGGCCGGCCTCCACGGGAGGCTCGTAGAAGCTCTCAAGGCCCTGGGTATTGGCAGGCTCTACGAGTTCCAGTACAGGGCGCTCGAGGCCTTCAGGCGCGGCAGGGACATGGTCATAGTCTCGGGGACAGGTACCGGGAAAACTGAGGCGTTCCTCCTCCCAGTACTCGACAGGCTGCTTAGGAGTTGGACCAGCATTGAGAGGCCCTACGCCTTGATACTCTACCCGACCAAGGCCCTGGCTAGGGACCAGCTCGTCCGCTTCAAAAAGCTGGCAGAGGGCCTCCTAGGCTTTAAGGTTGCAGTACTCGACGGCGACACACCAAGGGCTGAGCGGTCTAGGATATACGCAGACCCTCCGGACATACTGGTCTCCAACCCTGACATGCTCCACGTTGGCATGGCGTTCTCGGACAGATTTAGGAGGCTCGTCTCGAGGGTAAGCGTGGTGGTACTGGACGAGATGCACGTCTACAGCGGAGTGTTCGGGAGTCACGTTAAGTGGGTCCTTTACAGGCTCTCTAGGCTCGCGAGGGACGCTCTCTTCATCGGGTCGGGGGCTACGATAGGAAACCCAGGCGACCTGGGGAGGGTACTCTTCGACCGCGAGGTGGAGGTGATAGAGGGCCCCCTGAGGAGGCGTGGCGCGGCGGTGCACGTATTCATAGACCAGGGCCACGGGAGCCGCTGGACCATGGCCGCCTTCCTAGTCT
>JALURD010000029.1 GCA_027057815.1 Acidilobaceae archaeon
GGCTCTTCTACACGCTGGGGGAAACACCCGACTCTGTCATAATAGTAGGGGCTGGAGCGGCTGGCGTTGAGGCTGCTTTTGCCCTGTCGTGGCTAGGCTCTAAGGTCACGCTGGTCGAGGCCCTTGATCGCGTTCTGCCCACTGTGGATAGGGATCTTTCGGCAATGGCCGCTAGAGGGTTGAGAAGGGCGGGCGTCGAAGTTCACACCAGGGCTAGGGTGGAGCTAGAGCTGGACGGTGACTCAGTTAAGGCTGTAGTGGGTGGTGAGGCTAGGAGATTTGACTACGCATTAATAGCCATCGGCAGGGTGCCTAGGACGGCTAGCCTGGGCCTAAACACGGTGGGGGTAGAGGTTGACGGCCACGGCTTTATTGTAGTTAAGGAGAGGCAGGAAGCAGCCCCGGGCGTCTACGCCGCTGGCGACGCAGCTGGCCCTCCCCTCCTAGCTCACAAGGCCTTCCACGAGAGCTTAGCTGCAGCGGCGAGTATAGCCGGGCTGGAGGCTAAGCCCGGGATGCCTGTGATCCCTCTAGTGGTCTACGGGGACCCTGAGATCGCTAGCGTGGGCTTAACCCTAAAAGAGGCGAGGGAGAAGGGGATCCCTGCTGAGGAAGTCCGCTTCAACCTTGCCGGCCACACCAGGACTAGGATTGAAAACGAGGGACTCGGCATAGTTAAGGTCGTTTACAGGAGGGACAATGGGGCCATACTCGGGGTGCACATAGCTGCTCCCAACGCATCGGAGGCCATAGCTGCTGCAGTGGAAGAGCTGGAAGCGGGCTCCAAGGTACATGAGGCGGCATGGAGGGTAAGGCCTCACCCCACAATAGTAGAAGCGATAGGAGACGCACTACTCCAAGCAATCGGCATCCACGTGCACAGACTACCCAGGAGGCCTAGAAGACCATAACACGCGTTCCTGTGACTGGGCCTGCCCTCGGCGTGTGGCCTAGCTCCCTAGCCCTATAGTAATGAATAATATGGATATGGAAGAGTGTGAGTGCTCCATCTTCACTCTAAGATGAATTCCGACAGGTAAATGGCTATGGCTGAGAAGCCTGCGGCCATGAGCCAGTCTGTGAGTAGCCCGGCGGCCTCCGGAGCTACCCCATTTAGAATGTCTGACAAGTGTGCGAGTGATGATTTGAGGTAGGGTAGGGATAGTACTAGCACGAGCAGCAGGAGTGGGCCGGCGCGGGCTTCGCCGTAGGATAGCGAGGCTGACACGAAGGCTGTGAGGGCTGCTAGGAAGACCGAGGTTGCCCCGGCCCAGGTGAGTAGGGGTAGCCAGGATACCTCGAGGCCGCCCGAGAATAGCTTGAGTACTAGGGTGAACACGAGGATTTGCGGTAGGATGAAGGCTAGCGCAAGCAGGCTCTTCGCTAGGAATATGACCCACCTCTCCGTAGGCGAAGCCCTCAGGCCATCGAGAGTGCCGCCATATGCCTCCCTGAGGAATGCGGAGTAGCCAGTGAAGACCGAGAGGAACAGGGCGTAGAGCCCCAGCGTCGCCGCTCCCACGTCACCCGGCCTGGTCGAGTATGAGGCGGCCATGGCTGATGCGATGGATACAGCTATCGTGAAGCCGAGCTGTACCCACAGGTTGGTCTTCTCCCTGAACTCTACTCTGAAGTCCTTCTCTAGTATGGCGAGGAGCTGGCTAGATGCTCTTGGGCTCAGCTTCAACCACGCCACCCCTCAACCTATACACTTTCAAGGGCTTGAGGGGCTCAAGGTCGCCCCTCTTAGGGGCAGTCGCTAGGAGGGATCCCCCGCGGGATACATGGGACTCTAGTATACCTGCGAGGGCATCAACTCCTTCGGGGTCGAGGCCTGTGAAGGGCTCGTCCAGGAGTAGGACCCGCGGCTTATGGAGTAATGCTCTAGTTATGTCTGCCCTCCTCCTCCACCCGAAGCTGAGCTCCGACGCCTTCCTTTCAAGGAATTTCGTGAGGCCCAGGGCCTCAACGACAGGGTCACTGTTGGGGTCATAATCCTCTACACCGTATAGTTTGGCGTAGAATTCGAGGTTCTCAGCCACGGTTAATTGGTCGTAGAGGAGCGAGTAGTGCATGACCACCCCTATGAGAGGCTTCGCTCTGGGATCCCTTGGGTCGAGGCCAGCGACGAATACTCTACCCTTACTTGGCTGCAAGAGTCCAGCCGCTATCCTCAGGAGCGTCGTCTTTCCTGAGCCGTTGCCGCCAACGACTGCGACAGCGGTCCTCTCGGGCAGTTTAAGGTTTACCCCCCGCAGTACCCAGGGACCTTCCTCTCTATACTTTTTCCAAACATCGACTACTTCCAATATGGCTTCGGGCAAGACGGCGCTCAGCACCTCCGATGCCTTACAGCCACGTGGCTTCATGGATGCCGCGCACTACTTTATATTCATTAAAGTGTGGCCTTACACACTTCTAACTTAGGGTTTAACTATTTCACTCGGCTCCTAACAGGGAATTGGAGAGGTGGATAAGTACATGGGCGGCGAGGCCTGTAGCCGGGTACGACTCCTAGCAGCTGCGCTGGCCCTAGTGGCGCTCGCTGACGTGGCGTGGGCTTCTGTGGCGGCGTTCAAGGCTCCCTTCCCTGTCAAGGTGGACTTGGGAGCGCCGACGGCGTATAGGAACCTCTACATACACGTCCCGATGGCTTGGAGTAGCTACCTGCTCTTCGGTTTGGCACTAATATTCGGGATATCGTATTTGGCCAGGAGGGATCCCAAGTATGACAGGTACACATTCTACTCGGTCGTCATGGCGGAGGTCTACGGAGTGGCAACTCTATTCTCGGGGATGGCGTGGGCTAAGGAGTCATGGGGTGCCGCATGGAACTGGGATCCCAGAGAGACGGGGGTCCTCTTCCTAATCCTAGGCTATCTCGGCTACTTCGCTGTTAGGAGCAGTATCAGCGACCCCGAGAGGAGGAGGCTTATCTCCTCATCCTACGCTGTAGCGGCGTTCACTCTAGTCCTCATAAGCTTCATCTCAGCGTACATAACTGAGAGCCTCCACCCCAGGGCTGAGCAGACAAGGCAGTTCGTAGAGGCAGGCAATGTTGGCATGTACTTTGGGCCTAAGATAATGCTAGCCACGATCACAGCCGTGCTATTGCTAGCCGTGACCGTGAGGCTTGGGGACTGCGAGGCCAGATATTTGAAGCTGGCTGGGGGCTTGGTTCTCCTGATCGGCGTAGCTTCAACCCTCGCCCTAGTCTCACCCTACCTGACCGATAGCCCCGTGAGGGTCCTAGACGCTAAGCTCACCCCAGACGGCTCCATAGAGTCATTAACGATCTCTGGGGGCCGGGTAGTGGACTTCAACCCGCCCATTCCCTCTCCGATTAAGCCTGCAAGAGCTTCCGACGGGCAGCCGAGCATAATCGGCCACATAGTAACAATCGAAAATGGCACTGTTAAGGTTGTAACGCACTGGGCCGTCGCATTAAACCTGCTATTCTACTCTTTAATTGTAGGATTATTAATGCTCGCTGCCCATAAGCTAGCACGGGTTAGGGCGTGATTGCTATGAAGTCTTCAAGAGTCAAAGCGGCTATTGCAGCAGTAGCTCTAGCGGTTATACTGGCGGGTATTGGCTACGCTAGCGTGGCGTCCTCATCGTACAAGTCGGTTTCTGACCTACTGGAGGCAAAGAGGACCGTAAAAGCCACTGTAGAGGCTGACGTAGTACCCATAGGTCGAGGTGTTTATACGCTAATACTTG
Organism: Acidilobaceae archaeon; assembly: GCA_027057815.1. GTDB lineage: Archaea > Thermoproteota > Thermoprotei_A > Sulfolobales > Acidilobaceae > JALURD01. Next base: position 3,724 of record JALURD010000029.1, read on the forward strand.
GCGACAAAGTATACACGCTAGAGGCCAGAGGAAGCTATGGCGTCGCTAGGGATCCCGCAGGCGAGGTCTATGCTGTATTCCTGATTAGCGACGGCAAGCACACAATGCTAGCATTCTATGACGCCACAGACGAGTACATGGCTTACCAGATGGGCTCAGGCCTCTCCAGCAGTGTAGTCCTCAGTGTAACCTATGAGCCCGGCCTCACCGCTATACTCAAGACGACAGACGGTGACGTGCAGCTCCCGGTCGTACTTGTAAACTCAATCCTGAAAGGCTGCCACACAAGCTACAGCCAGGGAGCAGCCACTGTAAGCTAGCATATAGCACTATGGGTTTATCACTTATTCCCATCCTTCCCGGCCCTTGCTCTTCCCTCTGATCCTCCACTAAGAGGGGCAAGGAGTCGGGTGCTTAACGGTACGCGGTTTACCTTTACTTTAAGGCTCTAAGAAGGGGGTTAACACGAAAAATCGTTATGAGATATCTAATTAACGTGACACTGTCTCCCTTCAGTAGTGTTAATCTAGCTTTCGTCTACATCTTCAGCTTTGGGGATATCTTCTCTACTCGTCTCGACTTGTGCACGCTCATCTTCCCCTTGCTCTCCTTCCTTTGCCCTCGTCTCAGTCGGTTCGGTGGGGACCTGCTCTAAGTCTTTAGTAAGTGTTTGCTCCTCCGCCTCTTTTCTGCCCAGCTTGACGTAGATGAATGATGAAACTAGAGCTGAGGCCGTCATTAAAGCGACTCCCAGCCATATTAGATTAACGCTTGGAACCACCTTAGCTGTAAGCGTAATGCCTCTAACGATTATGGTTGAGTTGTTGGGCTCGAACTTCTCAGCTAATAGGTAGAGGTCCAGTAGGGCTCTCTCGACGATTAGCCCCATCTGGTTGGGCGGCGATTGAGTGATCTCATTGACTTCGTAGCCGGCGGCCATGAGGGCAGTGGTGGCCAGTGCCTGACTTGACGGGAGCTTCTCCATCAGCGTTTTCACGTAGTAGACTAGGAGTTCGTGGTATGAGCCGAAATAGCCTTCGAGTATTGGAGGTTGTATGTGCATGTATATGTCGCTCAGCCCGGCTCTGACGATAAATGCCGGAGTCACGAGCCCGTGTATACCTATTGCTTCACCGTTTGCTTCAAACCTGAGCCTCACAGTCTCAACTCTACTCTCCCCGTTTGCTTCGACCCTTATCTTCAATACCAGGCTCACGCCGCTCGGAGCCTTTGTGGGGAGATTGATGGCTCCAGGAGAGCTACCAACGGCTAGGTTAAGCGTCTTGCCGTCGAGGAGCACGTCTTTGAAGGATGACTTCATGAGGTCTTCGAGTAGCGCGGCGTTTCCTAGGAGGGCTTGGAGGTATAGGTAGAAGCCTCTCGATACGTTTACAGGTAACTCGAGCTCAGAGCCCGAGAGGTTTATCCTACCGCTGTTCACGTAGATGTAAGCGTTGTAGATTACTACCTTGCCGTCTACGAGTTCAGCCTGTGTATCCTGGCTAGGTGACTGTGCGGCTATGTAAACCTCCACCGAGTCGGCTTCCACAGTTAGGTTGCCTAAGTCTAGTGTGAGTGGGTTTTCGAATTCTATGGATAGGTAGGTGTGGACGGTGGGCGGGTTATCGAACCCCTCAGCTTCAATAGTCAGGTTGCTGGCAGCTATTGCCAGGCTTATCGAGGCCCCTACTAGGCCGCCATCCTGCCCGCGTATGGGGCTGAAAATGGGGATTAGTGTTGTGTTGGCTGAGCTGAGTGTTATTGGCTCCTTGGCCGCTATTATCTTAGTCTGGTTCTTCTGGAGGTCTACTAGCACTATGGAACCGTTAGCTGTAGCCTCCTTGATGGAGCCTGCTGGTGCGTAGTAGAGGTTCACTACAAGGTCCCTAATCAGCCGGGCAGTCTCATTTACTGGAATGGAGGCCTTGACCTCCAGGGTTTCCTTGAGGGCTGGAGCTATGTCCATGCGCAGCATAGTTAGGGCCTGCCATGCGGCAACGGATAGCAGGTTCTCCTTCTCAACGTGACTCTTATAGTCCAAGTATCCGGGGTTGACTTGGTACTCGAAGCCTTCAAGGGTCAGTTTAACACCCGCCACCTCAACGGTCTTACCGGGCTCTAGGGTGTACGATTTGAAATATGTCTCGTTGAAGGCGTAGGTTCCGCTAAGGAGCACGCCAATGAACGCCAGGGTCATGCCGAGGTGTATCAGCTTCAACACGTAGTCTCTGAACGGGGCTGTGGCCGCCCTCCTAAGGATCCTCTCCGCGAGGGGCCATGCAGTTGAGACTAGTAGGGCTGCCAGTGCCATACTGGAGACCGCGAGGCCTAGGGCTGCCTGGTAGTTAGTCGATAGCGGGGCCTGCGGGAGGGGTGTTAGGACTCCCTCTCTCACGCCGGCGAGTGCAACGGCTCCGAGGGCTATGGTTGTGGCGGCGTAGGCTGTGAAACCTCTTGTTGTTATGCCTGGAAGGAAGTAGCCGGGTATCCAGAGGAGCGCCACTATGTATAGAGGGAAAAGGACTGGGTGGTAGAATCTTACACCCTCCTGCATGGTGGGGACGCTGGCCTCTCTACCCAGGACCACTAGTATAGAGGGGGCCAGCAGGCTAGCGTAGACGAATAGGGCCATCGCGGCAACGGCTAGCCCGGCTATGGATATGGATAATTGTTGGATACCGGATTCTCTGAAGGCCTGCTTGATCCTCCCCGCCAGGTCCACGCGGGTAGCGACTTTGAGTAGCTCCGCGAAGAAGAGGCCCAGAAAGGCTAGGGACGAGATTAGGAGGAGTACGCTTCCAATGTTGGCTGCGGCGAAGCTATGGAG
>JALURD010000030.1 GCA_027057815.1 Acidilobaceae archaeon
ATAGCGTAGTATCCTTCAACTCTGAGCACATGACAGCTCCAGAGACTACGCGGCGCCACCTCCATGATCTTGTATAGCGTCGAGGCGTTGACGAGGACCTTGTCTACGTTGAATCCTTGAGCTTCTAGGTATTTAACGTATTCCTTGCAGCAATTGCAGTCAGGCGTCATGTATATCGTGACCTGCTGGTTGGCTGAGCTAGGCCCCGAAGTACCGCCAAGGAATAACAACGCTGCAAGGGTCAATATCGCAGCCAACAAGCCCAATGCCAATCCAATCCTCAACGCAATCACCCAAGCTTAACGCTCCCTGAGGGAACGTTACTAAAAAGGAAGGGGCGGGGAGGACGGTGATGGTTAGAGTGTTCTCTTACAGTGATAAAGGGGTGCCTGGGTTTTAGAGTTCCTCTAGGATTGCCTTGGCGAGCTCCTCGGCTATCCTTTCGGGTGGCCCTGTTATGACCTTCTTGAGCCTCTCAGGCGGCTTGATCTCCTCTAATCCCACGACCTCGGTGGCTGAGCCCTTGAAGCCCACCTCCTCTGGGGCTAGGCCGAGGTCTGCTATGCTCCATACTTTGGGCTTGAACTCCCTCTCTGCCCACCGTTTCCTCCTGAAGTCGGGGAACCTGGGCGTGTTGGCGCCTAGCTCTATGGCTGCCACGAAGGGGAGTGGGACCTCGAGGATCTCGTGGCCTCCTTTTATGGTCCTCTGTATCAGGGCTTTGCCGTCCCTGATCTCGATTATCTTGGATACGAAGGTGACGTGGGGTACTCCCAGCCACTCGGCTACTCCCTGTGGAACCTGGCCTGTGCTCCCGTCGCTGCTCTCCTCGCCGCAGAGGATCACGCTGTAGCCGCCTATCTTCTGTATGGCCCTGGCGAGGGTGAGAGTCGTGGGTAGAGTGTCTGAGCCTGCGAGGGCCCTGTCGCTCACTAGTACTGCGTCGTCTGCCCCCATCGCCACTGCCAGCTTCAGGTATGGCTCCCAGAAGGGTGGACCCATCGATACCACTATCACTCTGCCGCCGTACTTCTCCTTAAGCCTAAGGGCCTCCTCGAGGGCGTTCTTGTCGGGCGGGTTTATCTCGTTGGTAGCCTTGCTCCTGTCCACAGTCTTGGTTTCGGGGTTGAACTTAACCTCCTCAGGCTTAGGTACGACCTTGAGGCAGACTATAATGTTACCGAGGCCCTCCATGCCTCTCACCCCTTCTTCTCCTTGAGCTTCTCGACGAGGAGCGGGACTACCTCGAAGAGGTCGGCCACGGCGTAGTAGTCGGAGTAGTCCTTCATCGGAGCGTTGGGGTCCTTGTTTATCGCTATCACCTTCTTTACGCCCGCCAGGCCCGAGACGAAGTGTGGGGCGCCGCTTGCGCCTAGGACTATCGCTAGCTTGGCTTTGAGTGAGACGCCAGTAGTGCCTACCTGTATGTCTCTCGGCGCGACTCCCATATCAGCTAGAGGCCTGGTGACTCCCAGGTCAGCTCCGATAGCCTCGCATAGCATCTTCGCTGGCGTAAGGTCTCCTCTAGTGCCCATGCCTGCTATGACCACCTTCTCGGACCTAGAGAGGTCGATGTACTCGCCCACCTTCCTCTCGACGATCCTCACAGGTGACTGCGTCACCTCGCTGGGCGGCTCTACCTCCTCTACCTCCGGTTCGCCCCACTTCTCCTCCGCCTTGAATATACCCGGAGATACTGTGGCCATCTGTGGGGATCCCTTCGTACACCTCACAATGGCGAGTATGCTGCCTCCGAATCCTGGTACACCTCCGACCAGGCGTCCATCCTGGTCAATGTCTAATGTGATGATGTGTGCCATTAGGCATGTCTTGAACCTCACTGCTAGCCTTCCAGCTAGATCCCTGCCGTTCCTAGTCGCGCTCATAAGGAGTGCTAGAGGCCTCCTCTCCTCAACGAGCTTCGATATGGTGATGAAGTGTGGGTAGTACGTGTAATAC
>JALURD010000031.1 GCA_027057815.1 Acidilobaceae archaeon
TAGCCATATATGACTTGAAGACCCCGCTCTCAACGGCGGCATCACCCAGATCCCCGGCAACACTGGCGGCAAGGAGGAGGGGATCCCTCACCTTCACTCGGGTAAGCGTAGCCACAACGTGGGCAGCACTAGGCCAGGCACCTTTAGGGTCACCAGAATAGGCGGGATTGTAGTAGACAATAGAGCCTGAGGAAGGGAGCTTCTCCTGATAATGGTGGTCGATGACTACTACTGGCACTTCGACGGCTTCATATAGCCTCTCCAGTGTAGGGCCTGGGTAGGCTAGATCCGTAACCACGACTAGATCGGCCTTCGAGGCGGCACCCCCTATCTCTCTTAATACTGTACCTGAGAGCTTGTAAGTAAATGGAGGGATATAGAAGCTGGGCTTCTTCCCAAGGACCCAGGAGGCCGCTATTGCCGACGCGACTCCATCCATGTCCCAGTGGGTAATTATTAATGGTCTACGGGAAGACTTGAACAGCATTAAAGCCTTCCTAGCCTCATCCTCTAGATTCCTCAACTGCAATCCTCCCTCCTGCAGAACTCCACGACCTCCTTGACTATTTCACCCGCAACGTGGCTTGGATTGTCGACGTAAGACCTCTCAAGGATTCCTGCCAGAAACTCCACGGCAGACTCCACGCTAGAGCCAGGCGAGCTCCTATCTTTCAACGCAGGCTTAAGTATAGTAGCCAGCTCCATAATGCTGAATGGGTCTATGGATACACCCCGTCGCTGGAGAGCCCTTCTTATCGCGCTGGTCAGCCTATCCAATCCGGTATCCACCGAGTAGAGCAGACCATGTAGTGTAGAAGGTTAAATTAGGAAGGTTAGAAGAGCAAACCGTATAAGCAATGTTTGTGCCAGGGGTCCGCCTTTATTTGATGGGTTTTGAGAGGTTATTCCATATGAATTCAATCCTCTTCTTCATGGCGTCAGCAAAGTCGGGGTGCTCGACTATTACGGCAACAACGTCCTTGCGGCCTGGAAGACCTATTATTGTAGTGGAGCATGCGACCATTAGGTCCATGAAGATGAGTTTGGTTTTCCGTACTTCAGCGTTGGCCCCGGAGAGGATCCCGAGGACCCACTCAGGGGGCTCGTAGTCTTCGTAAACGAGTATTCTTATCGGGCCCTCGTGGCTTGCCAGGAGGTGGGCAAACCTCTTGAGATTCTCCTGGAGTTTGTCAGCTTCCTCAGCTACCTTATATGTCATGAAGTAGGCGGTTCCCTTGCATCTCTTCAGAGTCATCCCTGCCTCGAGTAAGACTCTCTCAAGCCCGTAGACTACTCTCAAGTGGCCAGCCTGCTCCCTTGTAGTGTATCTGGTAGAGAGCTCGCTAGCCAACTCCTTGACCTGTCTCGCTCTTTCTACGGCTTCAGCTATATACTGCTCTGCCAGCAGGCCAAGAGCCCTCTTGGGCTCCGCCGCCTCGAAGCTGCCGTCCTCTAACCTGTAAACCAGGCCCTTCGACTCGAGCTTCTCCAGGGTGTCGTAAATCCTTTGATAAGGGATCTCGGCTTCTCTGGCTATCTCCCTGGGTCGTAGGGGCTTACTACTGGAAAGGATGACGAGGTATGCCCTAGCCTCATAGGAGTTGAGGCCTAGGAGGCTTCTAAGCCTATCCTCTAGGCCTTCCCCGGCGTTCAAAACGATGGATTACCTCCTCCTGATCTTTGTTGCCATGAATGCTTCATAGTTTACGTCCAAATCTTCATTTGGACCTATGAGGCCTTTTTCTCTGAGTATTTCCCTTGTGAGTATCCAGTAGAGGAGTGCTAGGCTCCTTCTGCCCTTATTGTTACCCGGGATAACCAGGTCTATGTCCTCAACTTTATTGTCTGTGTGAGCGAACGCGACTATGGGAACGCCGATCTTGCTGGCCTCTATTACTGCCTGTTTGTCGGTTCTCGGATCCGTCACTAGGACCACGTCCGGTTCTAGGTAGTATTCAACGTTGGGGTTGGTGAATATACCCGGTATAATCCTGCCGGTGACGGTTTTGCAGCCCACACGCTCGCACATCATTTTTGCAGGTTTTTGGCCGTATAGCCTCACGCTGGTAACTACTATCTTTTCCGGGTCGAACCTGGCCAGGAACTTGGCGGCTATCCTCAGCCTCTCGTCAACCATCCTAGTGTCGAGCACGTAGTATCCGTCGGGTAGTATCTTGTAGACGAACTTCTTCATGTACTTAGTGCATATCTGAGTGCCGAAAATTACTCCTGCCTTTCTATAGAGTTCCTGGGGGACCAGCAGGTCTCCTCCCGCCTGGCTCACCTCACCTCACCCTCGGCCCTGAGCCTACGAGCCCTGACAATGTAATATAGGGCTATCTCTTCTATATAAGAGACACTTGAAATCATCACGCTTCTACAGCAATACCTGTGAACGCCCAGGTCATCCAGAACCTTTGAGGGGTTCTCTCCAGCCTGAACTCTCCTCTTAAATTCATCCCAAAGATGCCCCAGGGGGGCACCACATGTGAAGCATCTTACGGGTAGCAGCATTGCATCGTCACCTGTACGACTTCTGCCATCTCCTCCTAGCACTATACCTCATGTACTTCTCTGGCTCTGTCCTCCTTGGGTCTCCTGATAGCATGGTTTTGTCGTATTCGCTGAAGATCTCCTCGAGGTCCTTGCTCAGCTTGTTCAGTCTCTTGCATTCCTCGCTCTCTCCCTCACACTTGAAGAACTCCACTAGCCCCCTGGCTATAGCAATTCTGACGGCGTCCGCCTGGCCCATGACTCCACCTCCTTTCACGTTAACGTCAATATCGACGAGGTTCCTGATCTTCTCGCCTGCCAGGAGAAGCGGCTCCATCATTTTAATTCTAGCCATCTCTATGGGATAAACCTCTATCGGGACACCGTTAATCCTAACCCTACCCTTACCCGGCCTGATAACAGCCCTCGCGATAGCCCTCTTCCTTTTACCCGTAGCTATGACTATCCTACCAGCAAGTATGCTCACGCCTCACCACCCCTCCATCCCAACTCCCTAGCTATCCTTTCGAGGGTGACGTAACCTCTAGAGAGTCTCGAGGCATCTGCTTCGGGGAACTTGGTCTTCTCCACGTTAGCATACTCCTCGGGCACACCGATATAGGCTCTAAGCCTCTTGAGCGCCTCTCTGCCTCTCTTATTGTTCTTGGGGAGCATGCCCTTAACGGCGGATTTGAAAAGTCTCACGGGGCTCCTGGGCCTCTTAGGTCTCCACTTGTGGGAGTAGTGGCTCTTAACGCCGAGAACTGTTCTCTTGTAGGCCTGAACGACCATTACTGGGTCTCCGCTTACAGCGACTTTCTCAACGTTAACCACGACTACCCGCTTACCCTCAAGGAGCATCTTGGCGACTCTGCTAGCCAGTCTGCCAAGAATCTGGCCTGCTCCATCGACTACCACTACTTCACCAGGCACCTCTCACGCACCCCCTAGATTATGATCCGGGTATTTCTTCCCTTGGGATTCTCCCTGATAGCCTCCCTGAGTGTTATGGCGCGTGCTCCAGCAGCCTTAATCTTCTGTAGCGCCTGCGCTGAGAAGGAGAACGCGGCTATCGTCACTTTCTTCTCGAGGAACCCAGCCCCAAGCACCTTGCCAGGCACTATAACCATCTCCCCGTCTCTGGCGTACCTGTTTATCTTGCTGAGGTTTACTGCCACCCTCCTCCTGGTTGGCCTGCTCAGTAGTTCAGCTACTGCCACCCATACTGGGGCCTTGTTATCCCTCCCTGTCTTGTAGACCTCGCGTATGAGCCTCCTTAGTAGCTGGTTTGTTGGCCCCGTCCTCTTCACTTTCACGCACCCTCCTCTTCAATCAGCTCCAATAGCCTCCGAGCCCGCTTCTCCAGGCACTTAGTAGCCTCAAATATTATGCGTTCCGGCTTAAGGGCACCACTGCTCTCAATGTCCAGGATCAGTTTAGTGTGGTCGTACTCGATGTGTAGGGCTCCGCTGCACACTGATTCGGCGCAGTACCTGAGGCCACTGGTGTTCCTAAACTCCATTAGCTCCAGGGATCCCTTGCCGCCGGATTCAAGGGCTTTCCTTACTTCGGGGTAGGCCTCAACGCACTTGAGGCAGTCGTTGCTAGCCTTCGAGCCGTCATAGTATACTATAGGGACGTACTTTGAGGATGCTACCGTGGCTGGCGACCACTTAGCATGCTCCCTGCCTCTACCCAGCCTAGCAAAGGCTACCAGATGAACCGACTGCCCAGGGGCTATGTAGAAGAGCACGGTGCCTGGGTAGGCGGGCTTCACGTCGGGGTCGCTTATCTTCATGGCTTCGGCGGTGACGTACTTACCTGACAGCTCGGTCGGCTCAAGGTGCTCCTCAATCTCTATCTCAACATAGCAGTCCCTCTCTCCCTCCGGTGCTCCCCTGCACTCCTCGGGCGACTTATACTTGGATAGGGCTACGTCGCTCTTGAGCACGGTCAAGCCTAGACGGTGCGCGATTATCTCGTCATGTATCCCTGTATTGTTGTCATAAAAGTATACATAGTCTACCGCCATTGTTGGTACGTCGCTGAGCGCGAGTCTTCTTAGGGCGTTGACGTATGCGACCGGGAAGCCTTGGATTAAGACCTTGATCCTTCTCTCGTCGAGTGAGAGGATGTCAAGGGACTTCGCCTTACTCAAAAGCCGGGCACCTCCGTTGAAGACAGTGGCGTGGCGCTAGACTCTGCGGCCACGCCTGCCGCCCGGCCTCCTGGTGGTGTCGTGTGGTATTGGGGTCACGTCCTCAATCCTGCCGATAATGAAGCCTGACCTAGCCAGGGCCCTAATAGCGGCCTGGGCGCCGGGGCCCGGAGTCTTGGGGCCGTGCCCTCCCGGCGCTCTGACCTTGATGTGTATGGCGACGATGCCCCTCTCCATAGCCTGCTGAGCGGCCTTGCTGGCGGCCATCATTGCAGCATAAGGTGATGGCTTCTCTCTATCGGCTTTGACAACCATGCCCCCTGAGACCCTGGCCACGGTCTCGGCTCCGGTGAGGTCTGTTATGTGGACTATCGTGTTGTTGAAGCTACTGTAAATGTGGGCAACGCCCCACTTGAGGTCCCTCTGGAACATTGCCACCACCAGTCACCTCCCCCGCCTTAGCTTGTGCTGGCCTCCGCTCTCTCCTTAAATGGACTGCCCGGCGCATAGTCTATGAGTTCTTCTTCCTCCCTAGATACTAGGTAGCCGGGCGACGTCACCCTCCTGCCATTGATGGCTATGTGGCCGTGAACTATCAGCTGGCGGGCCTGCATGATAGTCTTGGCGAGACCCTTCCTGTACACTATGGTCTGGAGCCTCCTCTCCAGGATATGCTCCGCCGTCAAGCCAAGCACGTCGTCTAGCGAGGCATTCTTGTCCACGAGTCCCATCCTGTAAAGCCTATCGAGAAGGGCGCGCTCCCTCTCGGCTCTAACGGACTCGGGTAGGGCGAGCAGGCTCCTGGCCAGGTGCCTGAACTTCCTCGCGAGAGTGGCTGCCTTCCACAGCTCCTTCTTGTTCTTCAAGCCATACCTGCCGACCAGCTCCAGCTCCTTTATGAGCCTCTCCTTAATCCATGGATGCTTAGGGCCCTCCCACTTCTTCCTAGGCTTCCTTGGATCCCCCACCAGACACCACCCCTGCACGTCTACTTCTTCTTCTTGGTCACTCCAATGGTCATACCCAGTCTGCCGGTAGTATGGGTCCTCTGGCCCCTAACCTTGAGCCCGAGTTTGTGCCTGACACCCCTCCAGCTGCCTATCTTGATCTCCCTCTCGATGTCCCTCCTCGCGTGGAAGATTAACTCGGCCCCTATGAGATGCTTGTCCTCGCCAGTCTCGTAGTCCTTCCTCCTATTGTAGAGCCAGGCGGGTAAGCCAAGTTTCCTGATATCGCTTACAGCCTCCTCTATACGCTTAACCTGCTCTTCGGTCAGGAAGCCAGCCCTCATCTCCGGGTCGAGGCCGAGCATCCTTATTATCGCGTAGGCCGTCGTGACACCTATGCCTTTAATCGCGGCTAGGGCGTAAGGTAGCTTGAGCTCGCCCCTAATGTCCGTGCCTGCGATCCTTATGATATACCTGAACTGTTGTTCAGCCAAGCCTTCCCTCCACCTCACACTCCTAGCTGGCCCGGGCTGTCGAGGGCAAATAAAACTGCAGTCGCTGGCGTTAAACAAAGAAGGCGTGGCGCGCTAGGAGCCTGCAAGTGATAGGGCTGCGTTAGGAGGGCTAGACTCCAGCCTTGGCGCGGAGCTCCTTGACCTTCTCGATTATCTCGTTTACTAGCGGCGCGGCGTCTCCTGGCTCGATTATGGCTGCACTGGCAGCCTGGACCTCAATACCGGCGGCCTCGCCTAGCTTCATTTTGCTAGGAACGTAGACGTAGGGTATCTTCTTTTCGTCACACAGTATCGGTAGGTGCATCACGATCTCCGGAGGATCAACGTCCTCGGCTATAATGACTAGCTTTGCCTGGCCTCTCTCGCATGCCTTAGTAG
>JALURD010000032.1 GCA_027057815.1 Acidilobaceae archaeon
GTCTAGGGGTTGCCTAGGAGCCTAGCCAGCATACTGAAGAAAGCCTTCAGACCCAAAAGGCAAACCCGTCCTCCACAGGAGCTTGCACCAAAGCTCATTCTAGAAGCCGAGGGAGACGCTGACGTAATAGCCGCTTACAAGGTCGGTCCGGTAGAGTACATGCTATACAGAAAAGGGAAGCTAGACTATAAGCTAGCGGTCATTGAGCCTGAGGAGCCCTCCTCGGAAGTTCTAGAGGAGCTGATAGCTGGGCTCAGGGAACCAGCGACCCCAGAGGAGAGGTACCACGCCGAGAAGGCGGTCAGCGGGTATGGCCCGCTCTACCCCCTAATAATAGACTCCCACGTCGAGGAGATAGCGTACACGGATCCTTCGAGGCCTGTTATGGTGATACATAGGCTAGTCCAGGACAGGTGGATCGAGACTAGCATAAGGCTCACGCCCAGCGAGGCTGACTCTCTGTCGTTAAGCCTGGCGAGGAAGGCTGGGAGGCAGCTGAGCATAGCGAATCCTGTGGCTGAGGGGGTCACACCCGAGGGCCACAGGGTCTCAGTCACGTTTGGCAGGGAGGTGAGCCGGGGCGGGAGCACCTTCGTGGTTAGGAAGTACCCCGAGAAGCCACTGACAATGGCAGACCTCATCAGGATGGGGTCGATATCCCCCCTTGAAGCAGCCTACCTATGGATACTCGTGGAGGCTCAGGGCTTCATACTAATAGTGGGTAACATGGGTTCAGGTAAGACTACCCTCCTCCAGGCCCTGGCCTCTCTTATACCACCCGGCAAGAGGGTGATAACCATCGAGGACACTCCCGAGCTCAGGCTGCCCGTGGAGGCCTGGGATAGCCTCTACACGAGGCCGCCGCTCCCCGGCGACGAGGACCTGGAGATAGGCCTAGAGGACCTCATTAAGTTCGCCCTGAGGAGAAGGGGAGACTACATCATTGTGGGAGAAGTCAGGGGCAGGGAGGCGAGGCTACTGGCCCAGGCCGCGGCCACAGGGCACGGATCGCTAGCCACATTCCACGCCGACGACGCTGACAGCGCGATAGTGAGGCTAACCCTGGATCCAATCAATCTCCCGCCGCTTTTCCTGCGGTCAATCACGGCCTTCGTGACGGTCAGGCGCACCCTAACCTACGACGGGAGGGCGCTGAGGAGGGTGACGGCGATAACAGAGGTGGCGGGCGACGAGTTGAGGGACATCTTCGTCTGGGACCCGGCGACGGGTGAGGTGTCCCCGTCTAACCCGGCAGCGGTGGCTGAGACTAGCGAGAGGCTCAGGTGGGCGTGGGAGAGACTCGGAAGGCCTATGGGAAGCCCAGAGGCGGAGCTTGAGGAGAGGGCTAGAGTCTTAGCCGAAGCCGTCGAGGCCATGGAGAGGGACGGGATCCCCTTCAGGCGCGTCCTGGTGAAGTTCTATGAAAGGAGGTGGGCCTCTCATTAGCATAGCGAGGGCAGCGCTCAGAGCCGCTGCCAGGGGTGTAAAGCCGTCAAAGCTGGGCGTGCATGGCTACAAGGCGGTAGTTAAGACTCGGCTAGCCGCCTCACTTGCAGCACCCATCGTTAGTGTAACCCTCTACCTACTCTTAGGTGCCATAGGGCTTTTGGGAGGCCTACCCCTATTTGCTATAGCAGCTGCTGCCCCCTCAATATACCGGTATATGCTGGCCAGCGGCCTAGAGAGGGAGGCACCAGCGCTCCTAGCATACATGCTCCCCTTCGCGTGGACCAGTAAGGGCCTCGTCGACGTACTAGCCTCGCTTCAATCATGGAGAGGCCGGCCCTTCAACTGGGTTCGAAGAGAGGCGGCCCGCCTCGCAGTGAGGCTCAGGCTTGGGGCAGACCCTATCACTGCTCTTGAGTGGCTAGCTGAGACCACGCCAAGCAAGACGCTGGCAGCCGCCCTCAGAGATTACACGCACGCGCTCAGGCTCGGCGTGCCAAGGAGCGCCGTGGCTCAGAGACTCCTCGACAGGGCCATAGACGCCATGAAGGCTGCGTGGAGGAGCTACGTCTCATTAGCCAGGGCGGCAGCTGAGACTGCAGCTGCGCTAACAGTACTAGTGGCAGCCCTAGCACCCGCCGCCGCCCTGGCATCCATAAACCCCTCAGCGCTCTCGCTCCTCCTGGCCGCGCCAGCCGCCTTGACCATAGTGCTCGTGGCTGCCCAGCCCAGCCTGGGGCTACCCCAGACCCCTCTAGTCTTAAGGATAGCGCCATTGGCGGCGGCAGGGCTCTCGAGCTTACTCGTAGCATTGGGCAGCTTCTACATGGCTCTCGCCCTGCTTGCAGCGGCGGCACTGCTTGTGGAGGCCTACGCGAGGATAGTTAGTTCTAGGCAGTCCAGGGCGTGGTCGAGCCTCTCTAGTGCTATAGAGAAGGCCCGCTTAGGCCTGATAGTGGAGGATGACCTGAGGGAAGCCGCTCCAGTGGCGCCTGGAGTGTTGGATGCCCTTATTGAGTCGTCCAGGATAGCCGGGACCAAGGGGTTAACCAAAGCTCTCCAGGGGATATACGGGATAATATCAGAAGCCAGGTTGCTGGCCAAGTCGTACTCGGTCCAGTCAATCCTAATGTCCATCGTAGCCGCTGCCGCCGCTGTTATAGCAGTATATGCTGTGGGATCCCTCTCCCAGCTTGCGCAGGCGGGCCACGGGCTAATAGATCCGGCAATGATACAAGCCATAAGGGGGATCCTGCTGGCAACCTCACCTCTAGCCCCTCTTCCAGCAGCTGCGGCCTCAAGACCATGGGCCCCCACGCTTGTGCCCAGTCTTGCAGCGTTAGTTGTAACCCTGTACATTGCAGGAGCGATCGCGATCCCTGGGATCCCAGGCTATCCTAGTCTAGGATAGTGTCTTGGACACCCTGGCCTCGTAGTAGGTTACGTCCCCGTTACGGTCGACTATGGCTATGACCGGGTGTCTCCCGTCAGCGACTGCGGACCTGCTCCACTCGGCTAGGGAGCCATAGGTGGTGACCTCTCCCTCCTCCAGGATGAGTACTTCGTATACTCTTTGGCCTTCTCTAAACTCCAGCGTTCCAGGCCTTAGCCCCCTCCTGGGGAGCCTTCCCCTTCTCCTCAAGTCAAGGTATACTATGAAGGTCTTGAGGGGCTCCCGGCAGGATTCGACTATGGCGAGCGCGGCGTCCCACCCGGAAAGCCCTCCCCTTATGAAAAGTTTACCCCTAACGGCTTGGTAGAACGCCTCTAACGCGTCGATAACCTCTCCTTCCAGGTATCCCCTGTCCTCTAGGATCCTGCATAACTCAGCATCACCGCACTCCTCAACTCTTACACCGCATCCCTCCAGCCTACCCTCCAAAGCGTTGCTGGGCACTCTCGAGCACCCATAATTTAAGACTCTAAGACCCCCAGCCCTCCAAGCGTCCGGGGTGGCTGTGTTTGAGCCTACCACCTGAGCTGGAGAAGTACGTGGCGATAAAACCCCTCTACTGGGATCCCGAGGCAAAGGAGTTCCACTGGCTGGACACGAGGCTCATACCCTTCAAGGAGGTGTACAGGAGCACACGCGACTATAGGCGGGTGGCCCAGGCAATCAAAGACATGGAGATAAGGGGGGCGCCAGCTATAGGCGTCGCAGCAGCCTTCGGGATGGCACTCGCAGCGGTTCACTCCAACGCTTCCAGCCTGGAGGGCTTAATGAAAGAGTTAAGGGAGGCGCAGAAGGTGCTAGCTTCGACAAGGCCGACAGCCTACAACCTTTTCTGGGCACTAGACAGGGTCATGAAGGCGGCTGAGGAGGCCGCGGCTAAGGGGGATCCCGGAGAGGTCAGGGCTAGGGTAGAGGAGGAGGCGGTGAGGATTTACGTGGAGGATATCAGGGCTAACGTTGAGATGGGTAGGATAGGGTCAAAACTCATAGAAGACGGTGACATCATCCTCACACACTGCAACACAGGCGCTCTTGCAACGGCGGGCTTCGGGACAGCCCTGGGAGTCATTAGGTACGCCTACTATGAAGGGAAGAACGTGAAAGTCATAGCCACTGAGACTAGACCACTCCTTCAGGGCGCCAGACTGACTGTCTGGGAGCTGAAGAAGGAAGGGATCCCGGTCAAGCTGATAACCGATAATATGGCTGGACTAGTCTTGAGGCAAGGGCTTGCCGACGAGGTAATAGTGGGCGCGGACAGGATAATATTGACTGGGCATGTGGCAAACAAGATCGGAACCTACATGATAGCCCTGGCGGCTTGGCATAATTCGAAGCCATTCTACGTTGCGGCACCTACTAGCACGATACAGCCTGTGGAGGATCCCTCAAGCATAGTCATAGAGGAGAGGTCCCCTGACGAGGTCCGCAAAGTCCTAGGCCAGCACCTAATCACCGTGCCAGACGTAGACGTCTATAACCCAGCCTTCGACGTGACTCCGCCAGAGCTCGTGACAGCCATAATCACCGAGCGTGGTATAGCAAGGCAGCCATACAAAAGAAGCTTAAGGAAACTGCTGCAAGGCTAAACGCCGGGTAAAATCCCACCCGCATTAGTGGGAGCCTTTTACTCTGGAGCGGGCCCCACGACTTGTTTACTCTAATAGATTTTGATATATACTGAATCCCCTCCCCCGGGCCTCAACCGAGGAGCGGATGGGGGTGCCGGGAATGGCTAGGATCCCATGCAGCCCGGATGAGGTTAAGCCTCCGTCTGAGGGCCAGCTCGTCAAGGTTGAGAATGGGAGGCTCGTAGTCCCCGACAACCCGATAGTTGTCTTCATTGAGGGGGACGGCATTGGCCCGGAAGTAGTTGCCTCGGCAAAGGCTGTCATAGATGCTGCGGTGAAGAAAGCCTATGGCGGTAAGAGGAAGATCGTGTGGTGGGAGGCCGCCGCGGGCTCTAAGGCGATGGAGACTTGTGGAGAGCTACTTCCACAGGCAACGCTTGAGGCGATCAAGACGGCGAAAGTCGCCCTCAAGGGCCCCCTCACGACGCCCGTGGGCAGCGGTTATAGGAGCCTCAACGTGGCGATAAGGCAGGCTCTAGACCTCTACGCTAACATAAGGCCCGTAAGGTACTACGGCCAGCCAGCACCTCACAAGTACGCTGATAAGGTTAACTTCGTTATATTCAGGGAGAACACCGAGGACCTATATGCAGGGATCGAGTGGCAGGCCGGCAGTGAGGAGGCCAGGAAGCTAAGGGAGTTCCTCAAGAAGGAGTTCGGGATCGAGCTGAGAGAGGATGCCGGAATAGGCATTAAACCCATCAGCAAATTCGCGACACAGAGGCTAATGAGGAAGGCCCTTAGGTGGGCTATAGATCATGGCAACAAGATTGTGACGATAATGCATAAGGGTAACATTATGAAGTACACTGAGGGCGCGTTCATGCAGTGGGCCTACGAAGTCGCAACCACCGAATTCAGGGACTACGTTGTCACGGAGCAGGAGCTCTACGAGAAATACGGCGGCCAGATGCCGGAGGGCAAGATCCTAGTTAACGACAGGATAGCAGATAACATGCTGCAGCAGATAATAACGAGGCCATGGGACTACGAGGTAATAGTGGCTCCAAACGTCAATGGGGACTACATAAGCGATGAAGCTAACGCCCTAGTAGGAGGCATCGGAATGGCCGCTGGAATGAATGCGGGCGACTACATAGCAGTAGCTGAGCCTGTTCACGGCACAGCACCCAAGTATGCTGGCAAGGACGTGGCAAACCCGACAGCCGAGATCCTAAGCGCAGTCCTACTAATAGGAGAGCACATGGGATGGAAGGAAGTGGCCTTGATAGTGGAGGAGGCGATAAGAAGGGCGATCAGAGACAAGAAGGTAACCCAGGACCTAGCCCGCCACATGCCAGGCGTGACACCACTCAAGACAAGCGAATACACCCAAGCACTCATCGAGTACATTGAATCCATGTAACCAAATACATCCTAGCATCCAGAGACGACGCGCCGCCCACTTTTTAAAAGCGCCCACTCAGCTAGAGGGCTAAACCCCTCAAATACTCAGTCCCACCTTACAACCACAACCGCCGGGGGCTGGCGGGCGCGGGAAACCCCTGACAGGGAGACCGCCACAGCCGCTGCGCGCAGGCGCCCAGCAACCTCTAAACCCCCAAAGCCCGAGACCCAACGGGCCCCACACTCGCCGGGCAGCCAGCCCCCAAGGGGTCCAGCGTGACCCCACGCCGAAGCCAAAGGGCCCCGGCGGAGCCCCAAAGGCGGCCCCCAAAGGGCGCTGCCCAAGGCGCGGCGCCAAGGGGCCCCACCCCCCAAAGGGGGCAGGCCGCGGTGCCGAGAGGCTATCAAGCCTCGAGGCGCCATAAAGGTCTGCCCCCAAGGGGGAGTGGGCCTCAAGGCGCCCGCCAAGCCTTGGCGATTACGCGCCCAGAGGGGGTCCGCCTGAGGGGCTCCAAGGGGCCCTGAGGCCGAGGCGTAGGGGCTTAAGCGCTTGGACCCTAAGGGGGCTCGGCTCGCCTGTGCAGGGGCTCTATGAAGG
>JALURD010000033.1 GCA_027057815.1 Acidilobaceae archaeon
GGTTGAACCTGTCCAGCCTCTTGAGGTGTAGTGCGTCCCTCAGCGTGTAGGCGGCGTTAGCGTCGGCCTGGAGGGGAATGTCAGGGTACTCCCTCCTCAACGCCTCGAGAGGCTCCACGTCCCAGCCCGGCTTTATCTTCACCTTTATCCTTCTATAGCCCTGCTCGAGGTATCTACCCACAACTCTTACTAAGTCGTCTATGCTGGCCTGTATGCCTATGCTAACGCCGCTCTCGATCCGGTCCCTGACCCCGCCTATGTAGCGCCAGAGAGGTTGCCCAGCTAGCCTGGCCTCCAGGTCCCACAGGGCCATCTCCAGCCCAGCCTTAGCCATCTCGTGGCCCCTGACCCTCGAGAACGTCTCGGAGACCTTTCCCGCCTCAATATCCCTAGGTAGGAGGCGGGCCAGGTAATCCCTAATGACGTGGAGGGCTGTCTCGTAAGTCTCACAGCTATACCAGGGCCCCTCGCCCGCCACTACTTCAGCCCAGCCCTCCTCCCCGCCCTTCTCTTCAACCCTCACGAGGAGTGCGGGCCTCTCAAGGGTCCGGCCGAAGCTGGTCTCGAAGCCCTCCTTGAGCCTGACCCAGACCTCGTAGACCCTTATCCTCCTGATCTCAGGCAAGGTGCGCTGCCCGGGTTTAAGCCCCGGGTAAGGTTCCATGTAATTAATTCTTGGCATTCCCGGCTGGACGACTTGGGATACTGGTATGAGTTAAATTCCTCCTCGCGCATATTCTAAGTATAGATCCTCCACCACAAGACTCTGTGGATTTGTGGGGTTAGGCGGCTTGGAGCCTGGGATCCCGGGTATACCCCAGGAGGTTATGGGGGACCCATTGGTCCTGGCGGGCCTGGCCGTGCAGTTCCTACTCGGCATGGGGCTTGGGTACGTCTCCGCTAAGGCGCTGAAGTACATACTCGCATTCATGGGTCTCCTGGCGCTCGCCGCCGCGATTAACGGGTATACATTCGGGTCCAGCATGGAGAGGATGATTGAGGAGTACTACCAGCAGGCGGTTGAGGCCGTCCCACACGTTAAGAGGATGCTCGCGGCCGTGGGGCTGCTCACCATAGGCCCCACCACGATAGGCTTCATACTCGGGGCGGTGGTCGGGCTAATCAAGAAGTAAGCCGTACACCGAGGGTTTGGGGTTAAAGCCCAGAGCATCCCCTCTAGGCCCACCCCAGGGGGAGCCTTCCTGGGCTGGGGGAGGGTTCAAGGTTGGCTTTGGAGGTTAGGCCGCTGAGGGATCCCTCAGAGTTCCTTGAGGCCGTTGAGGTCCAGAAGCTGGCTTGGAGGATGAATGATTACCGTGAGGCCGCCCCTGCCCATTTACTTAGGGCGCTCGCGGATAACGGCGGCCTAGTCCTCGGGGCCTTCATGGATGGGAGACTCGTCGGGGTATCCTACGGTTGGTTCGTGGGCTCCCCGGGTGAGGGCTACTTCTACAGCCACGCCACGGGGGTCATGGAGGGCGCCAAGTATAGGGGCGTGGGCTACGCTCTCAAGCTGGAGCAGAGGAGGAGGGTCCTCGAGCGCGGCTACAGGCTCGCCCGGTGGACCTTCGACCCCCTACAATCCCTGAACTCCAACTTCAACCTGGCAAAGCTCGGAGTCATAGTGAGGGAGTATAAGGTTAACTACTACGGTGAGATAAGAGACTCCATCAATAGGGGCCTAGGCACTGACAGGGCTAGGGCCGAGTGGCTCCTGGACAGCGAGAGAGTGAGGCTCAAGATAGCAGGCAAGCTTAGGGCCATGCCCGCCGAGACCATACTCAGCGCCGGGGGGAGGGTTGCACTAAGCAGGAAGGTCGAGGGGGACGTTGAGGAGCCCGGCGAGCCCGAACTGGGCCTGGACGCTCCGGCGCTCCTCGTGGCGTTGCCTAGGAGCGTCTCGGACCTAAGGGACAGGGATCCC
>JALURD010000034.1 GCA_027057815.1 Acidilobaceae archaeon
AAACTGGAGTTACTGAAGAAGAAGGAGAAGAAGATGCCACATACCGGGTGCTAATGACTCGCAGGAAACCAAGGTAAACCGTACCTCTCCCAGCTTTTTGACTGACCTGTGAACATCAATACATGACCCTGCTTTTATTTAACTCCTTAGACCAGTCCTAGGAGCCTTAAGGGATCCCCTCAGCCTTTCCAGCCTGGCTTTAAGGTTATACCCGCTCAGGAGCGCCTCTGGGCTGAGTAGCTTAGCCGCTAGTAGCGTCCAGAGCACAGTATGGCCTGCAAGGGCGGCGTAGGAGTAAGCTAACCCAGCCTTATCCTGCATTATGACTGAGAGGGAAACCTGATATACTGGGTAGAGTGGGTCTGCGAGGAGTAATGCGCCCTTTCCAGTAACGCTGGGTATTAATCCCATGAACGCGGCTATGTATGGGAGCAGTAAAATGAATGTGGCCTGGCTCGCAGCAAGCTGGGCGCCCCTCACGTCGTTAGCGGTCATCCCAATGATTAAGCCTATCACAACTGTCAGGTAGAGGGTAGCCGCTAGGGCTGGCGCGATGGCAATGAGGGCCGCGGGGTTGATAACGGGTGAGATGCCCGCCTCCCCGCCCGCCGCCTGAGCCACTTCCCTCAACGCTGACTGGACACTATTGTAGTATATGCCGAAGCCGGCCCCGAAGCTCAGGATCCCTAGCATTGTCACGCCAGTGGTCCCGGCGACCTTGGATACCACTATTTCCCTGTGACTTATCGGTGATGAGAGCAGCATCTCAAGAGTCTTGGCCTCCCTCTCGAGGCCTATGCTCGTGGCGGCTACTTGAGCAGCGCTTACGAGCATTATTAGGAACGCGAGGGGGATGAAGAAGGCCGCTGACATGACGCCCTGAAGCTCCTGGGGCGTGACGGGCCTGCCAGCCATGTAGTACGTTACATTAGTGATTATCGGGGAGGCTATGGTTTCGGGTTTAATCCCGGGAATCGCCTGGGCTAGGATGGCTGCTAGGAGCACCCTCCCGGCACCCTCGATTCTCTGCGTTATAGACTGGACTCTGGATTCCTCGATGAACGAAGGCGATGTTCTGGCCACGTATACTTGTACAAGTGCTGGCTGGCCGCTCGTCAAGTTCTCTGAGGCGCCGGGGGGCACTACGATTACGGCTTCATAACCCTCACTGAGTAGGGCTGCGGGCCCGTTCTTAGGTAGAGACTGCAGGAATGTCGCGTTTAGGAGCTTAGCTAGAGTCCTGGCGAGGCCCACGTCCTCCGGGGATGCACCGCTTCCCGGGGCTATGGCTAGGTTGACCGGCTTAACTGCCGCCTCCCCCATTTGCCGGAAAGCGTAGCCTTGTATTGCTCCGAGGACACTGAATATTATGAGTGGCATTATAATTACTCCAAGCAGCACAGTCCTCTCTTTTGCTAGCTCCTTGAACTCCTTCAGGATAAGAGTCCTAAGCCTACCCACGTCCCCTCACCACCTTAACATAGACTTCCTCGAGGTTCCTCGCGCCATGCCTCTCAAGCAGCTCCCCTGGCGCTCCTTGCTCGACTATAACGCCGGAGCTTATCAGGTAGATCCTGTCGCTCACGTATTCAACCTCAAACATGTTGTGACTTGACATGAGCACAGCGGCTCCCTGACTCCTCGCGTATTCTCTTATAAGATTCCTTACATCGACGGCGTACTCGACGTCGAGGCCAGACGTGGGCTCGTCGAGGATGACGATTAATGGATCTGTCATGAGGGTTCTAGCGAGGAGTAGCCTCCTCTTCATACCCTTGCTGTAAGTCCCCATAGGCCTCTTGAGGGCGTCCCCGAGTCCCGAGAGCTCTGCACCCCTCCTAGCCATTTCCCTGGCCTCGGCCTCGCTTCCAGCGTAGAGTCTAGCAGTGAAGAGGAGGAACTCCTCGCCAGTCATGTGCCTGTAAACGCCTGCCTCCTCTGGCAGGTATCCAAGCCTCCTCCTGGCATTCACGGGGTCTCTGAAGGGATCAAGGCCCATAAGGCTGACCTTCCCTTCGTCAGGCTTCAGGAGACCCACGAGGATCCTAAGCGTCGTCGTCTTCCCAGCGCCGTTGGGGCCAACGAGTGCTACAACCTCCCCGCCTCTAACGTCTATGTCCACCCCCTTGAGGGCTTGAACTCCTCCAGGATAGGTCTTCTTGAGCCCACTAGCCGCTATGAATGGCTCCTCCGCCATTTAGAGCTAGCCCCTCACAGCGACCCACAATGTAATTATTAAGGCTCTATTACATAAAAAGTATTCGTAGCCGCCTACCTGTATAATCTAGTGGAGCGGGCGTGGGATTCTTCCTCCTATGAAGTGTGGAAAAACAGGGAAAGTATGTATGAGTGTAAACACGTTAGTAGAGCTGCTATTCGGCTCTACCTCCTGAGCAGCACTATGGCCGCTCCCGCGAGGGCTAGCACTACTACAGCAGCAATAATTAGAGACGTCTGGACTCCGCCAGCGGCTGTTGTAGCTGTACCCGTCGTGGTTGTGGTCTCCTGCGTTGTTTCCGATGTGGTCTGAGTAGTTGTCTCACTAGTTGTTGTAGTAGTCCCTGTAGTCTCTGTTGTCTTTGTCGGGGTTGGCATTGTAGTCATTGGAGTAGTCATTGTTGGCATAGTCGTCATGGTGGTATGGGTTTCTGTCTCTGTTTCAGTGTGCATGGGTGTCGTGGTCGTCGTAGTGGTCTCAATTTCCGTTGTCGTGGTCGTCCCTGTAGTCGTTGTTGTTATCGTTGTTTCTGTAGTTGTTGTCTCTGTTTCAGTGGTGCCGGTCGTTGTCGTGGTCGTACCGCCGGGCGGCTGGCTGGTCTCGGCTAGGTCTATTGGGACTAGGATTGAGAAGCCTGGGACGCTGGCCTTCATAACTCCATTTGCGACCTTGACGTCGGATATCACCTCAACTGTACCGTTGGGGAGTATGCGGGCTAGTGCCGGGTCTTTAGGTGTCTTAGTTAATGGTATTTCGACTTCACCGCCTCCCTTAAGCACCCCCGTGACGTGTAGGCCTGGGCCTATGACTGCGCCCTGAAGCTCTGCGGGTAGCATGCTGTTGGCTTGGGCGGGGTCGAGTGTTGAGACGACTAGTGAGCCCTTGAATAGTGTGTTCTTGAACTTCAACTTGAACTGACCCATGGGGTTTGATATCTCTACCTGCAGGTTGTGGGCTAGCGCGACCACCTTGTCGCTCCCAGCCCTTATCGTTGCCTTGAACGCGTTCTCAACCATGATCTTGGTATAATTACCCATGGCGGGTATAACTACGTGGCCGCCTTCTGGGCCCTTCACTAAGAGCTCGCCGCCTCTTCCGAAGCCGTAGACTGTACCATTGTAAACGAGCTTGAGGTCATTAATCAGGGTCCTGTTCTCCTTAGTGATTATTACCTCCGTTAGTTCGCTTGAGTCGAGCCTGTATGCCACGCCATCCTTGCCTATGAATATCACCTTCGCGTCACTAAACTTCATGAGGCCCAACTTAGCCATCAATACTAGAGGATAGAATGCCGAGGCGGGCGAGTCAAGTCCGTCGACACTGACGCTGGCTTGCAGGGTAGTAGTGTTAGCCTGCTCGTCATAACTTAAACCTGCATCCAAACTGAACGAGTTTACTCCGAAGAAGTCTGCAGGGATCCCGGCAACACTTGCCTCAAATGATCCCGTGGCCTTTGAGCTGTCGACCTGCACGCTGCACTGGAGACTATAGGTTATGTTGACGTCATCTGTGAAGCCCGAGAGCATGACGGGCATCTGCAAATGCTCCATGCTCATGCCTTGACCCATGCCCATGCCGGGGACTCCGGGCATGCCAGGCATAGGCCGGGCCATCATGCCTGACTCGAGGTACAAGTCAAAGTTTATTGTTACAGCGCCCTTCTCGTTATCAACGGTGACTGTTACATTATTCTGCAGGCCCAGCTGGTTGATGAGGTTAGTGACTACTTGGGCTATCATGTTAGCATACATCACGTCTTGGAACTGGTTTCCGGTGTTGAAGTCTATAGTCAAGCTGCCCCACGCATGCATAGTGGTATTGGCCATGTCGCTGTCCTTCATCGTTGTATTGGAGTAGATGTCGCCTATTAGGTCGAAGGCGATCTCGAAGCTCGTAGCACTCGTAGTCCTCTTAACGTAGACCGGGCCCTGGAAGGAGGTATGGCTGTAGGAATAGTTGCCAATCACCCTCTCGCCTTCACTTGTGCCCGTGAGGTTAGCGCTCACCTGGGTCAAATTGTCGCCGGTCTTACTCGCGAACGAGAGCGATACGCTGAAATCTCGGGTAGAGTAGGCTTTACCCTCGCTGGCTATGTAGTTGAACGCACCCTTTACTTGGGCGGATAAAGAGCCGTTGATGGTTGAATTCATCTCAGGCATGCTGGAGACGAACCCGCCCTCAGCGTTAAGTACTCCGTCCTGGTAGGATACTGCTAAGCTGCCATTGACCGGGATGGACGGCTTTAACACAGTGGTCAATATCACATTCGCCGAGGTAGGGGATATGGTTGAGTTTTGGGTGTAAGATAATGCGCTTACTCCAGGCTGCTGCATGCCCATGCCGGGCCCTGGCGGCTGCATTAGAGCCACGGGCAAGGCTAAGGGCATGACTAGGAGTGCAATGAGGATGATAGCTGGTTTCAAGTGCCTCATACTTTAGACACCTACGTTTCGCTCTAGAAGCTGAGGGCCTCCAGGGAGTTATTATAGTTTTGCCCGAAGACGCTTCGACTAAGCCTGGCATCCACCAGGGTCTATCCACATTTAGTCCTCGTGACCGATTCTACTACATCGAGGTAGGCCTCTATACCCATAACGGAAACCGTTCCAACGTGGCCAGCACCCTTAACTATCACGAGGCATGATTCGCCCGCGCAACATTTTCCTAGGCTTGCAAGCATCTTAGCCTCGTTCGGCTCCAGGATGGGGTCGTGGGTTCCGTATATAACAATGTAGGGCTTGTCTACGGCGTGAATCGATGCGGGAGAGTAGTCCAGGGGCAAGTGGGCTAGAAGAGCCCACCAGAGCATGACTAAGTAAGCGTAGACTGACGGTAGAGGGGTATAAGATGCCATCCACCGCGCGGATGCCTTCCTGAGACTCATGTACGGGCTATCCGCTACAATACCCTTAACTCTATTGTCAATCGAACCTTCAACTATGGCTACTACGCCGCCCATCCCGAATCCTAGAAGGTAAATAGGCTTGCCGGGTAGCCTGCTATAAGTCCAATTGATTACTGCTTCAGCGTCGAGTACTTCCTTAGGGCCGAAGGTGGTTATGCCGCCGCTCTCTCCGTGCCCCCTGAAGTCGAAGACGACTACGTAGTACCCTCTCCCGGCTAGACCCACGGCTACCTGGAGGAGCTCGGGCGACGCCTTACACTTCATGTAACTATGCATCACGATGAATACGGCGGAGCCCCCGCCATTACCCGGATATATAAGCCATCCCTTGATGCTTACACCATCACGCGTCGTGACAGTGAAGTTCTCGTATCTAACCCCCCACATATCGGGGCTATGGAGAGCCTGTTGGACGTTACAATCAGACGGATGGGTGCTTAGGTATGCGATGAAGATTGGGGCTACAATGAAAACCACGAATAACGCTGCTGCCGCCGATACTAATAGAGGTTTCCGGTGCTTGAATGGCACGTTATCATTTCACCACTCAGTGCTGGTTGCAGTGATAAGATTCTCTTTACTGAGAGTTAATATGATTTAGTTCAGCGGGGATTTAGTTGGCTCTGAACCGCACCCAAGTTAAACTGCATAGTCAAAGTTACGTTTAACCCAATAATAGAGTATCTTGTGGCTGAAACATAACTAGTTGGGTGGAGGACTGTGTATGATGTAGTCATCGTTGGGGGAGGCGTGGGCGGATACCCGGCAGCTATAGTCCTAGCTGAGAAGGGATACAAGGTTGCGCTGATAGAGGAATCCCTCATCGGCGGGGAATGCGTTAACTACGGGTGTATACCTAGTAAAGCTCTCCTTCATGCAGCACGCATCGTATGGGAGGGCAGGCGTCTAGGTTTGAATGTAGAGGTTCCAGGTAGGAAATGGCCGTGGGAGTGGGTTTCTAGTATAGTATCGAGCGCTAGGAAGGGTGTGGAGGACCTTCTGGAAGGAGCTGGAGTGAACGTAATCAAGGGTAGAGCAAGGCTGTCAGGCAGGATTTCGGGGCGTGTGAGAGTTAAGGTTAATGGCAAAGACGTGGAAGCGGGTAAAGTCATCCTGGCCCCGGGCAGTGAGCCGAAGAGCTTGCCCGGCGTGGAGGTTGGGGGCAGAATCCTAGATAATAGGCTCTTCTACACGCTGGGGGAAACACCCGACTCTGTCATAATAGTAGGGGCTGGAGCGGCTGGCGTTGAGGCTGCTTTTGCCCTGTCGTGGCTAGGCTCTAAGGTCACGCTGGTCGAGGCCCTTGA
>JALURD010000035.1 GCA_027057815.1 Acidilobaceae archaeon
GTACTGGGAGACCAGCAGGGAGTGGCTGATACGCTTCTGGCACTACAGGCCTGGGGACCCCCTCTATGAGCGGTATGCCAGGCTGAGGATGCAGTACGCCAGGGTGTACAATGAGGTAATGGAGGCTGCCAAGCGCTTCTCTAGGGCCTCTGTTAGCCTGGTGAAGGCTCATGAGGCCTGGAAGGCCCTCAAGCAGAGGCTGGGCTAGCCTGGCCTGGCTCCTGCTGCTCCAGGCCCTCGACGGTGCCACCACGATGGCGGCTGTTAGGGCTGGGGCACTCGAGCTTAACCCCCTGGTTAGGCTAATGGTTGGGAGCCCCTGGCTGCTTCTGGCTAAGCTGCTCGCGGGCTGGGCCGTGTGGCTGCTTGCAGGCCACTCGAGGAGGGCTATGCTGCTGGTCTCAGCTCTCTACCTTCAGGCGATAGCTGCTAATACGCTCAACCTGCATAAACATGGAGGCGTTTTAGGCAGCATGTTTTCAAGCGAATGACTCCCATGTGGGGGTGAACCCCTCTTGAACACCGCTGTAGACTCGACTGAAACCTGGGTGCTTAACCCCTTGTACGTCTACGTCCATAAAGTCAAGAGTAAAGGCCGAGTCTACCAGTACCTGGTTGTAGAGGAGTACCTCGGAGACGGAAAGCGCAGGGTAATCCTTAGGATGCGCCTCGAAGAAGCCGTGAAACGACTACTCAGAACCACAGAAGACCGTGAGGATTGGTGCGGGGGGTGGGATTTGAACCCACGCAGGCCTACGCCATCGGGTCCTCAGCCCGACCCCTTTGGCCAGGCTCGGGCACCCCCGCACCAATCAACCACCAAAACCCCAAAGGGGGTATAAGGGTTACCCGCACCCGTCTCCTTTAGGCGTCGGCTTGGCGGGCCTCCGTCCGCTGAAAGGCGTTCACCCCCCAGGTGTGGGGTCGCCCACTGGCGGCTGCTTCACCGGCCCGCCTGGTTCCTAGTCTGGGAGTGCTAGGTTGATAATTGCTAGGGATGCTTGGAGGGCTTCCTCCGTTCTGACTGTGAGGGATCCCTGGCCTGGGACTAGGTTGAGTACGGCGTCGTAGAGGTTCTCGTTCGTGTATTCTAGTAGGCCCCTCTTGGGGCCGCCGAACACTAGTAGTACTCCCTTGCTGGAGGCTGGCACATCGCCCGGGCCTTTGATGCACTTTCCGAATTTGCTAGTGGCCACGACTTTTAAGCCCCTCCTTCTAGCCCTTCTCACCGTCTCCTCCACGGTGCCCGCAGTGTACACCCTAAAGCCGGTGTAGACGCTGCCCCAGTCGTCTCTGACGCCTGTCAGCCTCCCCGAGGGATCCCTTCCGGTGACCCTGACTGTGACCAGGCTACCCGGCTTGACGTCCCGGCATCCCTGTACCTCTGCGTAGCCCGCCGAGCCAATCCATACGAGGCAGGACCCCCCGCTGGACGCCTCCACTACCCCGTCGATTAGGTCGCCCGGTTTGGGGTCCTCCGGGGGGAGATGCCTTGGAGTCTGGACGGGGGGCATTAAGCCAGCGTATTTTAGGGTCTTCTTCAGTGGCACCAGCTTCTTCCTCAGGTGCGGCGGAGTCATAACGTAGTTGAGGAGGTCCCTTAGGAGAGAGTAGTCGCCACGGGTGGTATCGGGGTCCCTGAATACGTGGACTGCATCCACCCTATACACTGCTAGGACCCTAGCTACCAGTCCAGCCTTGAGGGTTTTTTCGCGTAGACTCGGCTCTACGGATAAAATACTCGCGGGTAAAGCGACTTCTACCCTCCTAGACCTCCTCCTAGGAGGCCAGGTCCAGCACTTCATCTCTTACCCTTCTTCTTCCCTCCACGCCTCTCCTCTTCCTCTTGATGCCTCTTGCTTGTATCCATGAACAGCGTAGTCCTCTGCCTTCCGCCCACTCAGCCTCACCCCCAGCTACTATAATCGCAGGCCTTGCTTAGGGTATAAAGGTGCAAGGGAGACGGAGCCCGTTGGGGTGGTAGCCGTGGCCTTCCTCTACAGGCCCGCAGACCCCGAGGATCCCGGAGCCCAGCTCAGGGAGTTGATGAAGAAGCGCGACATAATAGTCGCGCCCGGCGTGTACAACCCTGCAGTGGCGCTGCTCGCTGAGAGGATGGGCTTCGAGGCTATCTACCTATCAGGGGCCGCGTTAACCGGTAGCCTTGCGATGCCCGACCTGGGCGTCATAACTCTCAGCGAGTTAACAGCCATGACCAGGTACATAACGAGGGTGACAAGGATCCCGCTGATAGTGGACGCGGATACAGGGTTCGGCGAGGCAATAAACGTAGTCAGAACGGTCAGAGACCTAGAGGATGCCGGAGCGGCCGCTATACAACTGGAGGACCAGGTCCTTCCAAAGAAGTGCGGCCACCTGGCTGGGAAGAAGCTAGTTCCCCCTGAGGAGATGGTGAAGAAGATAGTAGCCGCCGTGAATGCCCGCAGGAAGGAGACAGTGATAATAGCGAGGACTGACGCTAGGGGCGTTGAGGGGCTAGAGGAAGCCATATGGAGAGCCAACCTTTACGTTGAAGCAGGCGCCGACGTCATATTCCCAGAGGCCCTCCAGAGCCTGGAGGAGTTCAAGGAGTTCGCGAGGAAGGTCAAAGCCCCACTCCTAGCCAACATGACAGAATTCGGCAAAACACCATACATAACCGTGGAAGAGTTCAAGGAGGCAGGGTATAAGATTGTCATATTCCCAGTGACAACCTTCAGGGCCTCAATGAAGGCCTCACTCATAGTCCTCAAGGAAATTAAGGAGAAGGGCACACAGAAGCATATACTCGACCAGCTAATGACCCGAAAAGAGTTCTACGATCTCATAGGCTACTACGAATATGAGAAACGTGATACAGATGTTGCCAAGAAGGCTGACGCAATCGTTGAAAAGTATAAGGGAAAGGTTGAAGGCTAGAGAGCCGACCTGCCGTACAGGCGGGTTTTTATCTGTTTAATTAATGAAAGGGATACCCAACCCGCCCCTCCACATTATTAAATGGGTGCGAGACCGTGACCCCCACCATGCATCCACGTGCATTAGCTCTTAGAAGGCACGAATTAGACGGCCATAACAGTGCCATTATTACCACTGTAAGTACTTGTGAGGGGTGATGTAAATGCCCATAGATACATTAATTAACTTTATAAACGATCTGACACAGAAAATCACCGCCCTAGCATGGGCGCTATTCCTGCTTACATGGAGTATAGGATGGACCCTTAGAGGAGCCCCCATACCCTTCTCTAAATTAAAGAGGGTTGGAAGTGGCTTAGTCGAGGACTCCATATGGGCTGCATTCTGGCTAGCAGTAGGTAGCACTGTATTCTCGATTATCACGTATATAGTTAGCATAATGGTTGGGGGAGGCTAGTTAATGGCTGACACATACGACGTCCTAGTAGTAGCGTACTACCTGGCATTCTTGACGTTTTACACGGGGGTCCTCATATACGCTCTACCAATACCCTGGAGGGGGCTTAAGTCGTGGGCTCCTAGGCTCATAGGGGACTCCCTATTCGCCGTGGTCCTCATATCATCGTATCTCGTCCTCGTCAAGTCTACAGACTACCTTCTAGGGATCCTCGGAGGGTCCTGGGATGCATTCTGGTCGTGGGTGTCCAGCGCGTTAGCGTTTGTCACAACAGCGAAGACTCTAGTTATATCACTCTTAGCCGCAGCTAAGAGTGTAAACGCCTCGTGGATACTATCCTCTATTACATGGCCTATCGACCGAGTCATCAACCTGGTAATCATTGTAGTTGCTACCCTGAGCGGACTTGGGTGGCTCGTAACGACCTACCGTGACCTATTCATAGCCCTAGGCATAGTTTTGATGAGCATTCCGCTACGTATAGGCAGAGGCGCTGGAGCCTGGCTCATAGCATTCTCTATAGTATTCTACGTCGGCCTCCCCCTGCTCCCAACATTCTCCGCGTGGCTAGCCGAAGCTCCTAGCTCCAGCGAGGACCTAGGCTTTACCATAGCGAAGGCTAGAATACTAGACTATAGCGGTGACAGGGTGGACTTGGGCGTCTTGATCCTCACCCTCACTCCAGGGGGCGACCCTGTGGCAGTCTATCCCGTTAGCGGAGGCGTTATACAGGGGAAGCTGGGGCCCGGCTACATATCGTTCCCAAGTAATGTGGATGTTTACGCAATGCTCGAATTAGACGGCGTATGGCTCCCCCTAGACCCGTACCCCTTCTCATCCAGCCAGCTGGGATCCCCCAGCTCAGGGTCCACGCTCGACTTGACAGCCGTGAACCTGGCATACTCGGACGGCCTTCTAGCAGTCTTCACGAGCTCGTCCCTAGTATCGGTGGCCCTAGAGGTGGGGAGAAGCAACATCACACTGTATACATGGGCCCCACAGAGCTACTATGTCGAGATTAGGTATCCCGATGGATGCAACGTCGATGTCAGCCACACCGCTGCCAGTGTTGAGGATGGCACGTGGGACTGGAGAGGGGTGAGTGGAGCTTACATGAGGCTTTACAGTAATAATGGCTCAATGACTGTGACGATAGCGTATGGGGGCTCTTGCTCTCCACAATTTAACGCTCCTGAGACTCAAGACTACCTGCTGGACTCGCGGGGAGCAGAGTCGCTTATTGACACGAAGATGATAACCGATATCGTACTGTACTATCTTACAATACCCCTCATGTACAACCTGACCCTTGCTTCGATGGCATACGCCTTGGCCAGGGTCCTAGGCGGGCGCGACAGGATCATGCCCAGATTCATATAGAGGGGGTGATGTATAGTGGACCCACTTCTAGTCGTTACTGCAATCCTTGGCGGGGCTTCCCTAGGGTTGATGTTAAGGAACATGTTTTCGTCCAAAGAGATCGTCGGGGGAGTAAAGATAGACTTCGCTGACGGAGATCCCCCAACCGCTGTACTCGAGGGAAGAAAAGTAGTCCCCGTAGCCTATGCCGCCGTAGGCTATAGTGGAAGACCTTCAAGGAGTAGCGGGGAGGCGCTAGTCAAGCTAGCCCGTAGCATGGGTCTCTCTGTAACATTTGTCTCCAGTCACTTGAGGTTGAGGAAGGATAAGTTGCTCCGCGAGATCGAGAATGAGATGCAGAAAGCCGAGATGGCCTACAACTCCACTAGAATGCTTAAGTATAGGGAGAGGCTAAAATTCCTTGAGGGGCTCTACACCGAGGTTTCAAGAATGCACATTCCGTACGCTTCAGCATTCTCTATCATAGTGTGGGTCCCAGCAGGTAACCCCGACGCCCTCTCCGAGGCTGAGGCCTTCAAGGCCATAGTTGAAGCCGAGCTAGGAGTCAGGCTTGAACGCGTCGATCTCAGGAGCCTCAGCGACCTGGTGGAGCTCCTAGCGTATAGGGCGTTGCCAGGGCCGGAGTCGACTGCACCCTTACCACCGCCTAGGAAGCCGCCTAGCCCTAATGGCCTAGTTCTCGGCAGAAAGGCGGGGGATCCCTCAAGCGCGGTGATAGCCGAGTGGCCTAGGGACATCGAGTCTCATGGAGCAGTCATCGGGCCTACTGGCAGGGGGAAGACCGTCCTTCTCGCCGGGATAACAGCCCAGCTCGCGCTGCGCTTCGGAGTCAACGTCACAGTTGTGGACCCTAAGGGGGACCTGACCAGACTCCTCGGCGGTATAGCAGATGAGGTAACGAGCTGCCCTGAAGAGCCGCTAAGGGAGGGATTAGTTGTGTACTCGCTAAGTGACAGGCCGCAGAGCGAGAAGGGATCCCTGGCCGCTTCAATCGTGGACAGAGCACTGGCGGCTGCCTACGAGGGATCCCCTCGCAGGGTCGTCGTGATCGATGAAGCCTGGAGGGTCTTTGACTCCGACCCTAAGCCCCTTGAAGCGGCAGTGAGAGAGGGCAGAAGCCTAGGTCTGCACGTACTCTACGCCGTCCAGACACCCCACGACATACCAGTCACAGTTCTAGAGAACACCAAGTTCTACACGGTATTCGGGGCACCGGGAAGGGAGTATGCCGAAGAGGTGGAGGCAATAGGCCTAGGCGGATTGAGGGACGTGCTCCCGAACCTGAGCGTGGGGGAGGCGATAGTCAAGACCTCCTCGGAGATAGTTCATACGCTACTCCTCGATTTCAGTAAATACCTTAAAACCCCTAGAGACAGCAGAGGCTCAAGGGCGAGGTAACCGGTAGAGAGGGGTTCACCTTGGGTAAGAGGCTGAGACAGCAGAGGATGGGGAGAGGTACACCAACCTACAGGAGCCCGGGCCACATACACCCCGGCCCGGCCAAGTATCCGCCTCTAACCAACGAGACGCTTAAGGGTAGGGTAGTCGAGCTAATCCACGACCCAGGCAGGTACGTCCCTCTAGCTAGGGTTGTCCTGGAGAATGGCAACGAATTCCTAATGCCGGCAGCTGAGGGCATGTACGTGGGCCAGGTTATCGAG
>JALURD010000036.1 GCA_027057815.1 Acidilobaceae archaeon
GGGCGGCTAGGAATGGCGGTAAAGGCTTCGCTGTAATGTATACGGCACACGTGTGGATGGACTACGTCTGGCTAGCCTTCCTAGCCTTCGCGGCCGGCTTGTTGGCGGCCTACCTTAGACTCTATGCCATTCTAATGGTGGTATTGGCGGCTATGCTAATCTATTATGGGGTAAAAATCGGCAGGGAGTCGATGGTCCTAAGGAGGCGTAGGGGCTAGGCCTTCCTCGGCTTCTCGCCCAGCTTCCTCATCAGGAGCCTGGCGGCTGTTATGAGGGGATCCCAGACTGGCGCCAGTGGCGGGGCATAGCCTATGTCTGTGTAGAAGAGGTCCCACACCGTAGCTCCGGTTGTCAGGAGCGCGGCGACAACGTTTATCCTCCACAGCACGGTCTCGGAGGCTCCTATGGCCTGCGCTCCTAGGAGTTTTCCCGTGTCCTCGTCAGCCACGACCTTTAGCTTGATTGGCACCCGCCCGGGTATGTAGTGAGCCCGGGTCCCGCCTTGGAGGGAGACTGAGAACGGTTTGAAGCCTGCCTCCTTAGCCTCCTCCTCGGAAAGCCCGGTCCTAGCTACTACCAGGTCGAAGACCTTGAAGGTGCTGGTTCCGACCGAGCCGGGGAATACTGCTTCCCTTCCAGCTATGTTTGACCCTGCAACGTAGCCCATCTTGTTCGCTATCTGGGCGAAAGGTCTCCAGGTGCGCTTACCGGAGACCAGGTCGGTGTGCTCTACAGCGTCTCCAGCAGCGTAAACGTCCCGCAGGCTTGTTCTCATGTGCTCGTCTACCCAGATGGCTCCGGTCTCGCCTATCTTTACGCCAATCCTTCTTGCCAGGTCTACGTTTGGCTCGATGCCGACGCCAACGATGAATATGTCGCCTTCTATATTACCTTTCTCCGTTTCGACCGCTACGGCTTTTCCGTCTACTATCTTGAAGCCCTTAACGGGTGCATTAGTGAGAACCTCGACTCCTTTCTCCTCAAGGTGCTCCTTGATCTCTGAGGCGAACTCGGGATCAAGTACTCTCGGCGCTACCTGGCCTAGAGCCTCAATGACCGTCACCTTAAAGCCAAGGCTCGCTAAGTTCTCAGCTACCTCTAGGCCTACGTATCCTGCGCCTACTATGACCGCTCTTGCCCCGTGGCCCAACGATAATGCGTACCTACGAGCCTCCTCTGCAACATCAAGGTGGCTTAGGACGAAGATGTTAGACGCCTCCTTGATCTCCGGGAAGAACCTGTGCGCCTTACTTTTGGCACCGGTCGCCAAGAGCAGGTAATCCCACTCTATTTCTTTCTCGCCGCCATTCTTTACATCGCGTATAACTGCCTTCCTGCCAGAGTAGTCGATGTCCACGACTTCGGTCTCAAGCAGGACTTTGATTCCACGCTTCTCCGTAAACTCTGAGAGAGGATAGTACGTGAGGTCGGATAGCCTTTTCACGACGCAGCCTAAATAGTAGGGCATCCCGCAGAGGGCAAAGCTAACCCATCTAGTTCTCTCGACGACAACCACTTCTAGGTCTTTTTTGAGGCGTTTAGCTCTCGACGCCGCCGCCATGCCGGCGGCGCCGCCTCCTACGACTAGTAGTTGAGCCATTGAAGGGTCACCCGGGCCTTGCGGGTTAGACGGTATAAAATAACGGTTAGGATTCGAGGGGATTATGTACGAGTTTTTTAAGCGGAGATGTAGAAGTGTTCATTGATTAGTTTATAAATGAAAAACGGGTAGGGCCTACTCATCGTTTTTAAGCTCTCTTTATCCGTGTATATCCACAAGGGGCGGGGAATGCAGAGAGTTGGGCTTGCTAGAGGCCGACCAGGCAATAATTTATGGCAGGATAGTCGAGAACCTTAGACTGCCCTCTCCTGTAGATGCCTACTTCAAGACCATAATCCTCCCAGGTTTCAGTGATGCGCACGCGCATCCCCAGGTAGTTGATGGAGGCGTCGTTGGCGGCCCTTGGAGGAATTCATATGAGTGGATTGAGAGCAGGCGTCTCGCAGTTGACGAGGCAGCCATTAGGAGCGACTTGGATTTGGCCTCCCGGCTCACTGTAGCTGTGCTGAAGAGGGCTCTCCTGGAGGGTACAACGCTTATCGCGCTTACTGGAGCACTCGAGGCTAACATAAGAGCGTTCCTCATGTTAAAGGTCAGGCCGAGGGTAGTTTTCTTACCAACGGTGATGTCGAAGAAAGGCTGGCCAAGCCTGGGTCAGGCCTTAGAGGCTGCTAGAAGGGTTTCCATGTTCCTAGACGACGGCTCGGCGCGGGTCGGCGTATTCCTCCATAGCATCAAGTATGCGGGTAGTGATGCAGTGAGGGAAGCGTTAGTCTCAGCCGCGTCGAAAGGATTCATTGTGGGCATGCACCTGAGCGAGGGGGTCCCTGAATCTGGTAGGTTAAAGGTTATCCTGAAAGGCCAGAAGGTGCCGGGTAGGGTTGTAGCTGTGCATTGCATAAGTGATGACCCGCAGGGTTTAGGGCTTAGATGCGCTGCCTGCCCTGCGACAAATCTAATACTTTACAGGAGAACGAGGAAGACACTCAAGGGGATCACAAGCTTCGGGAGCGACTGGCCCCTACTTATAGGTACAGTGCCTAGACACTTGGGCATTATAAAGGGTGTTTGGCGCCGTCGCCTAGAGGAGATACTAGCGAAAGCCACGCTAGGCGGCTATAGAGACTACGGCATGCCATACAGCGGCGATCTCGTAGCCTTTGACGTGAGTCTAGAAAAAGTTCTCGAAGGCTCCGCTCTACCCAGGCTAGTCATGGTTGGATGGAACGTCGTAGTGAATGAGGGCGAGCTTCTGGATGGCGAGAGCTATAGTGACGTATTGAAGGAGATAAGGAACCTAGTGTTCGAGGCCTTAGAGAAGCATCCCTCAGGCGAGAGAGTGGGCGACCCATTAGCCGAAGCGGAGGCCGCCCTCCACGATGCTCTCTTGGCCAGACATCAAGGCGGGATAGCCGCCTCTCTGAGCAGCCTCAGCTAGGGCTCTTACGATGGTAAGCATCTCGGAGCATCGCCCCTCAACTGATACCTTAACTTTAGGTGTAATCACGCCTAGGCCAGCCTGCTCTAAGGTGGCGTAAGCCTTGACGAGAGAGCCCTTGCAGCATGATACAACCCAGCCGTTGAAGTGCACGTTGTCGCAGCCGTTTTCAGCTAGGGTCTTCTCTACTAATGAGATTATACGTAGCTCGTCGCCTGGATTCCTGCCCAGCACGAACAGTCCGACGCTGCTCAGACACGAATCCTTCAAGGTTAATGCCCCCTAGTCTCCCCTAGCGTAGCGGGTGGGTATATGGTAGATGTTGGCGGCCTCAGGACAGCCTTAGCTATAACTATATCTACACCCGTCAAGCCGGGTAGCGTGCATAGATTCCTCGAAACGGCGGAGTTCGAGAAGAGGCTGGCGGAGGCCATTCTTATCATGGATTTCATTCCCAAAGCCTACGAGAAAGGTTCTGAAGTCGCTAAAGGCAAAATATCATCCAGAGCAGTAGGCCTAGGCTCTCAACTCTCGACGTTGTATAGGAGGATATTAGAGTACGTAGATGTTAAGCCCCTCTATGGCCTATCGGCTTCGGCGCTAGTGCTGTCGGCGGTCTCAGGCTACCTATCAGAGCAAGGCAAAAGGATTAGGGAAGGCCTTCGCCAGGCACTAACGGCGCTACTTTACAGGAGCCCAGGAGATGATACGGCAGCATTCATAGACGGGCTTGAAGCGACGGGGGCTTCGGATCTAGTTAATAGGCTTGAGGCTGAGGGTTTAACTAAAAGAGTTATAAGGTTAGAGGACATACCATTAGGTGATGTTTTCGAGAAACTCGAAACAGTTGATCCGAGTTTTTCTCTTAATGTAAGGAGCTATACGAGGGTACTGGATTTAGCCAAGGCTGCCTCGAAGGGTAAAAGCTTAGCTGCAGTGGCCCTCATAGCCTACCTGGAGGCGTTGGGAAGAGCTGGGTACAGGCTTCAAGCTACAAGCTTGAAGAAGCTTGTCGAGGCGGATAGGGAGATCAGGAAGAAGGCAAGGCTAGACGGATTGCTGGGGATATCGTATGCTGCAACAGTTTTAGTCCTAGACGAGCATCCCAATATACCGGTTGCCTAGATGGAGGTGCGACGCGAGCAGTGGGCATTCCAGTGGGGGATGAGACGCCTAGAACGGAGCCTGCTGTTGTCAACCTGACACTCATAGCTGTTAATGTAGCGGTATTCTTCATAGGCGTAACGGCGCCCTCTCTTCTCCTGCCGGGAGCATCCACATACGATGAAGTAGTGAATAAGCTGGGAATGGTGCCGGCAGACGTTGTAGCCGGACGAAGGCTCTACACGATAATAACTAGCATGTTCCTCCATGGAAGCCTGGCCCATCTAGCTGGCAACATGCTTTATTTATATATTTTTGGGGACAACGTCGAAGTCATGATGGGCAGGCTCAGGTA
The DNA here is from genome assembly GCA_027057815.1 of Acidilobaceae archaeon. Lineage (GTDB taxonomy): Archaea > Thermoproteota > Thermoprotei_A > Sulfolobales > Acidilobaceae > JALURD01. The sequence continues at coordinate 4,459 of JALURD010000036.1, forward strand.
CGCCGTATTTTATCTGCTTTCAGGCCTTGGAGCAGTGCTCTTCCATATAGCCAGCATAGCATTCATGCCGAAGGAGGCATTGATGAATAGCATCTTGGAGACAGGTGTATCACCTTGGCTCATCCCGGCTATAGGCGCCTCCGGCGCAATATCCGGCGTCCTAGGAGCCTATCTCCTGCTCTTCCCTACGGCCTCCGTTAGAATAGTAACGTTCTGGGGCTTCTTCCCATTCTTCCTCAGGCTTCCAGCATTCATCTACATACTCATTTGGTTCATATATCAGCTAATCATGGGTATAACCGTGAGCCTGATCGGAGTCTCGGCAGGGATAGCTTTCTGGGCTCACGTGGGCGGCTTCCTCACGGGAATGGCTCTAACACCGCTATTCGTCGATAAAGCGAGGCTTGCACGGCTCGTGGTCATTTATGGCTATGCTCCTTACACTCCCCCCGTGTATTCTACTAGTAAAACTGAAAGGTAGCTCTAAGCAATGATGCATTCAGGGGATAGAGTGGGGATTAAGGAGAGCCTAGAACGGATGCTTGGAATATACCTTAGGGCGCATGACCTCCTTTGGAGACACTATAGGGTAGGCGTTGAGGCATCTACTGGCATTGAAGGAGTCTATGGTAAAGCGTGCTTCTGCGGGATGGGATCAAGTTGGTTTGCAGGGAAGATAGCAAGTATAATCCTTGAGCTACTTGGAGTCAAGGCAATAATGGAGGCCAGGAATCACTGGAAACCACCTTCATGGATAGACGCTGGGAGCCTCCTCGTCGGCGTGAGCTATTCGGGGACTACTTGGGAGACCCTCGAATGCGTGAAGAATGCATTGAACAGCGCAGGCGCGCTGGCCGTGGTATCCTCGGGAGGCCAGTTAGCCAGCATAGCTAAGGAGCGGGGAGGCGCATGGGTTGAGCTAGAGCATGGCTTGCCACAAAGAACGAGCCTCCCCGCTATGGTGGGTGGGGTTCTAGGCGTGGCTGGGCTAAAGCTAGGTGTAGACCCTGTGGCGCTAGACGATTGGGTGAGTGATGCTTATTCTACATTGGCTAAAGGGGATCCCAGCTGGACTGATGAACTTGCAGGCCTAATGGCTTCGTCGGACTTCATAGTTGTAGCTGGATGCGGATATATGGGAATAGCGGCCTCGAGGTGGAGAACAGAGCTCGCCGAGAATGGTAAGCTAGCGGTTAAAAGCGAGTGGTACCCAGAATCAGGGCATAACGACTTAGTAGCATATCAAGTCAAACCTAGCTCGAAGGCTCTATTCATAATTCTAAAAGGAGGCGAAGGCGCTTGTGGCGAGATAATGGAAGCTGTAGCTGAAATCTATAGTAGCGTTGGAAGAGTCTACACAATTGAGAGTGAAGGCTCTACACCATTAGCGTCTATCCTGAGGTCAGCCCAGCTGGCTGGTATTGTTTCAGCGAAAGCTGCCGTGTTAAGGGGCGTTGATCCACTATCAACACCCATATTAGAGAAGTATAGGAGTCTAAGATCGTCCAGGTGAAAGAGGAGGAAAGCCCATTTCTGTTTTTAGTCTCTAGCTGCATAACTAGTCTGCGGCGGGGTGAAGTGGCCCCTGCCCGGTCCTCAGAGCAATATGCGATGAAGAAGTGGTCCTCCACGACCGCCGCTATGCGAAGTAGGCCAGGGACAATAGTCCTATGATAGTCTGCATTGCCAGTATAAGCATTGTCACCCGAGTCTCCGTCACTTTAACATTGAGTTTCATCAGGGCTTTCATGGCTGCATGCGTTAAACTATAGACGGTGTCATACGGTAAGGCTAGCGAGCCATCTGGCCGTGGCACGCCAAAGTTCTGTTTATACACGCCGTGTAATAGGAGGCCTCTCAGGAATAATGCAAATTCCGCGAAGTAAAGCGTAAATAATGCTAGGCCGAATTTTTGGAAATCACCTACAACCACCAAGC
>JALURD010000037.1 GCA_027057815.1 Acidilobaceae archaeon
GTCACTCATGTTGAAGGTGAACTTGACGGCGCGGTCCCTGCCGTCGAGGGGAACGCTCGCGTAGGCGTGGCCGCCCGGGTAGGTTATCCAAACCTGCCCCCAACCCTCCCGTATGGCCCCAGGCACAGCGACCTCCAGGGATACCACATCGCCTCTGAGGAGAGGCGTGAACAGGCTGACCCCAGCCAATGCAGAGAGCGCAACCAACCCGAAGACAACGTAGGCAGCGGCTATTTTCCCCGCCCGGGCCAGCCAGCCATAGACTACCGCCCCACGCCAATACCACGACTTTACCACGCCGAACCCTCATATAAACTTGATTCCAGGCTAATGTAATCCGCCCTACACAGCACCATAAATGGAGGGGCGTACACCGAAGCGGGGCCTCCAAGCCCCTATGTTATAGAGAGTCTGCTAAGCTTAACCTCCCTCAAAAAGCTAGGATAATGCCTCACGGGCAGCTAGGGGGTGGAGAGTGTTATGGCTAAGCTGACTGTACTCGTGGTCGGCTTTGAGCCCCTGGACTCCGGGAAGACTACTCTCGCCGCGGGGCTGGCCAGCAGCCTGGCGGGAATGGGCTTCGACGTAGGGGTCTCCAAGCCTGTGGGTGGTGTTGACCTTTGGAGGAGCCCGTGGGTCTTAAGAGAGTCTGAGAGGCTGGGGTTAATCGTTAGTGGTGACGCCGTCTCCCTCGTGAGGGCTGTCGAGTCCTCGGATCCCCTCGATGAAGTTAACCCTGTGGCTGTGCTTTTGGCGCCGCCCGATCCTTCGAGGATGGAGTGGAGGGTCCTGGGGAGCGAGTCACCGATTCATCAGCGTGCAGTCGCTGCTCGGGTCACTGCGTGCACGGACAGGGGTAAGACAACCGTGCAAGCAGTCAACGTTGAGGCCCTCCAGAGGCTCCCCGAGCCCTGGGCCAGGAGGGTTGAGGAGATGGCTTCAACCCTTAACCCGAGGGCTGTGAGGGCTAGCGACGAGTTCATGGAGAACCTGCTGGGCCCAGGATCCCTCGGACCAGCGGACTCATGCCTGAGGCTGCTGCTCGAGAGGCGTGAAGCAATGGTTATAGAGTCCCAGTCAGACGTAGCAGCTCCCACACCGCTATCACTAACTGCCGATGTAGTCGTAGCCGTGGCCCCAGGCAAGGCGGCGGTCCTCGACGGGGACAGATACTCCAAAGCCGTTAACGTGGCAGGTAGCGTGGGTGCGCCTCACCTCCTTCGAGCCTCAGAAGTAGTACGTCTAGCTAGGCCCCAGGCAGAAGTAGACCTCCCAGTCCTCGAAGAGCCCAGACTCGGCTACAGGCCGGGCGACCTGGACAAGCTAGTAGACGCAGTCCTATCAGTAGCTGGCATTAAGTAACTATTGTGGTAGTCTAGGTTGCCGACCAAGGAATCCTAATTATATAATACTAAATATAAAGATTATATATTTTAAATATCAGAAAATTAGAGCGGTTGGAATGCATTAGGAGCCTCCTAAGCCATCGCCTGGCGTTCACCACTCCTCTTCCTTATTATGGCCTGTGGTTTACGCTTTCACCAGGTCTTTGTAGCTTAGTATTTTTACTCCATACTCTTCCTCTAGCTCTCTCTTGTGCGCATGTATGACGGTGTCCTCTGTTGCTAGGTCTTCTCTCAGAGCGACTGCTGTGGCAACTATTATACTGTCTATGTAGTCGTCGAGTATTCTATACAGCTCATAAGCCGTTTCAACTATATCCTCGCGGTAAAAGGGGATGACGCGGAAAGCCTTCAGTATAACGCTTATTGCCTTCACGGTATCCCTTGAAGGAATGCCTAGTTTTGCCGCCTTGGCCTGTAACTCAAATATGGATATCAGGCTTACTTTTAGGTCTTTTAAATCAATGTTTTCCGTCTTACCCTCAACTATTGCTTTG
>JALURD010000038.1 GCA_027057815.1 Acidilobaceae archaeon
TCTGAGGCTCCCCGGGATCCCGGAGGAGCAGTCACAGCTCCGCCTCGAGCTTTGGAGGATAGTCGAGGAGCAGCTCCAGCGGCCACGGGGATCCCAGGGGCTACTGGTAGTAGTGGTCCCTGGATACTGCAGGGTCCAAGCATACACAGCCCTCCTCAAGGCTATCATAGACCAGTGCAGGGGATCCTCCGGCTAGGGTGCTAACCGGGAATTACCTAGCCGTGCCCCCGAATTCCCCTGTGACGGTAATTATTGCGAGGGGTAGCTGTGGATGAGCGTGAGTATTGGGAGATAGCCAGGGAACTCGTGGAGGATAGGCTAGAGAGGAGGCCGAGGCTCGGGCCGCGTAGCAGGCTCGTCGACGCCATAATGGTGCTCCTCCTCTCCAAGCCCATGAGGGCTGCGGAGATAGCCGCGGTCTTCGGCCTCGAGAGTAAGTACGTTTCGAGCTACCTCTCCTACTGGAAGGCACGAGGCTACGTCGACTACGACGCGGGCCTCTGGTACTTGACCCCGAAGGGCGAGGAGTATGCCTACTCCGTCGTGGAGAGGGCCAAGAGGGCTGTTAGGAGTGAGCTTGAAGCCATAGCACGTCAACTTGCATCCGAACAGATTAGTCCGACAGTAAACGACAAGAGAGCAAGGGCCAGAAGGAGGCAAGCCAGCGAATTCCAGTCATTCATTGCCGCTCAAACCAGTGTTGTCGACAATAAACGACAAGACAGAATCTCCACCGTGGTATGCGCCCTTGAAGCCCTCAAGGATCAGATTGAGGACGACGAGTTCGAGGTAGTAAACGCATTGCTCTCCCATTACGCTAGGTGGGGGAGCACATACCTATACGTGGACCAGCTCCAGGAGAGGCTTCAAGCCGACTACACCTGGCTCATGAAGGCGTTGAGGAGGCTCCAAGCGAAGAACCTCGTGTACATCTACACAGATCCAAGGCTGGGCCTGAGGGTGGGTCTCAGCAGGAGGCTGAAGGAGATACTCAGAAACTGCGGCGCATAGGAGAACTAGCATAGTCATCTACTCCTACAAGTGACGCGTACTATTGCATCCTGGCTTGGCGAGCTCGCTGGACCGGCTGGGAGCCCGTATAATACCTGTTTGGCTAACGGCAGAGGTATTATTAGACAAAAGAGACTTGAAGCCCGCCCCAAGCCCGCCGGGGCTCTTCTCTGGCAGTGGAGGTAGTCGTATACTCTATAACCGGAGTCAGCCGGTTAATCGAAACTGTAGGAATAGGGCTGGAAGGGTGCCGCTAATGCCTAGGGTAGTTGATGTGAGGGTACCCCAAGACCTCTGGCCTCGTAGGGCGGACTGGAGGGGCAAAGTGGTGGCTGTTCACGCCACGCCGGGCTCCCGCGTCTCAGAGGGGGATCCCCTGGCTGAGGTTGAGATTGAGAAGGCTGTCCTGGTCCTTGAGTCACCTGTTTCCGGGGTGGTAGTGGAGGTCTCCGTGACGGTTGGCGATGAGGTCGGTCCCGGGGATGTAGTGGCTAGGATTGAGGTGCCTGGGTAGTGGATGCAAAGGCCAGGATAAAGGTCAGGCTCACCCCGGGGTTCGCCCGGGTCAAGGGCACCCTCCTCAAGCACGGCATCGCTACGGTGTGCGAGGAGGCCCTATGCCCGAATATAGGGGAGTGCTGGGGGTCCGGGACAGCGACCTTCATGCTCATGGGTGACGTGTGCACTAGGGGGTGTAGGTTCTGCTACGTCCGCAAGGGGAGACCAGCCCCCTTGGATCCAAGTGAGCCCCTACGGGTGGCCAGGGCGGCAAGAGAGTTAGGGTTGAGGTATGTGACACTCACCTCCGTCACCAGGGACGACCTACCCGATGGTGGTGCCTCCCACTTCGCTGCCACCGTGAAGGCGCTTAAGCGCGAAATACCTGGGGTAGTGGTCGAGGCTCTCATACCGGATTTCAGAGGATCCCTCGAGGCCCTCAGGATTGTAGTGGACTCTGGCGTCGATGTGCTGGCGCATAACATTGAGACTGTTAGGAGGCTGACCCCCCTCGTGAGGGATCCCAGGGCTAGTTATGAGAGGAGCCTATGGGTGTTGAGGGAGGCCAAAAGGCTCAGGCCCCGGCTGGTCACCAAGTCATCGATACTTGTAGGTTTGGGGGAGACCATGGAGGAGGTGGTGGAGGCCATGATGGACCTGAGAGAGGCCGGTGTTGACATCCTGGTCATATCCCAGTACCTCAGGCCTAGCAGGCGCCAAGCTCCAGTTGCGAGGTACTACTCGATGGATGACTTCAAACGCCTAGAGCGCGAGGGGTACAGGCTGGGGTTCGCCTACGTCCTAGCCCACCCCATGGCGAGGACTTCATATAAGGCGTGGGAGGCCTACCAGGCCGCGGTGAGGGCGCTGAGTAATGCCGGCTAGGCTCAGAGTCATAGTAGACGGTCCCCGGGACCCCCGGCTGAACATGGCTATAGACGAGGCTATAGCCAGGCAGAGGCGTAGTGTCGGAGTAGACACGCTGAGAATCTACATGTGGAGGCCGACGGGTGTAACAGTCGGTAGGTCCCAGAGCCTCGCGGGATCCCTCAGGCTAGGCGAGGTCTACAGGAGGGGGTACGTGGCGGTCAGGAGGCCCACGGGTGGAGCGGCGCTCCTCCACGACTCCCGTTGGGAGATCACATACAGCGTAGTACTCTCCACAGGCCACCCCCTAGCCGAGCTCGGAGTAGTCGAGTCAGCGGCGGCCATAGCCGAGGGCGTGGCTGAAGCCGTCAGGCTCCTGGGGCTTCGGGCTAGGGTCAGGCTTAAAGCCCGGGATCCCGGGGCCCGCCGCAATCTATGCTTGGAAATCCCTGGAGCAAGTGACGTACTAGTGGGGGGCAGGAAGGTCTCGGGCAGCGCTCAGGCACGCCTCGAGGGATCCCTGCTCCAGCATGGGACGCTAATGTTACGCCTCAACCCAGGCGACTGGGCCGCGGTAATCAAGGGCGCCACGCCCGAGAGAGTCTCTAGAGTAGCGGCTGGCCTCGCAGACTACGGAGTAGAGGCGGGGATCCCGGAGGTAGTGGAAGCGTTGATTCAAGGCTTCGAGAAGGCCCTCGATGCCAGAGCGTCCCCGGGATCCCTCACCGGCGAGGAGGTCTCCCTAGCCATCAACCTGTTGCAGGGGAAGTACTCGAGTCACGGATGGTCGTTCCCGCCTCAACTCTGAGGCTCCTTGGGGGATCCCTCGTGGGTGGTGCTCTAGTCCTCCTTGAGCGCGGGGGATCCCCCCAGTATAATCTAGCTCTTGAGGAGGCCCTGCTAAGAGTCGTTGTGGAGGAGAGAGGCATAGCTCTTGTGAGGGTGTGGGTTAACCCGGCCTCAGTGATTGTAGGGTACAGTTTGGCGCCATGCGTGGAGGTGGAGTGTAGCGAGGCCAGGAGGCTCGGGATCCCCGTAGTCAGGAGGATAACTGGAGGCGGAGCAGTCTACCACGACTACGGCAATATTAACGTCTCATTATTCATCCCAAGGAGGATGGACGTTGAGTCGGTCTACAAGCTGGGCACCTCCGTAGTTATAGAGGCGCTGTCGAGGCTAGGCTTGAAGGCTCATGTCGAGAACGTTAGTGATGTTGTTGTAGGCGAGTGGAAGGTCTCAGGCTCGGCCGCGGCGATTAAGGCCAAAGCCTCCCTCTACCACGCCACACTCCTAGTCAAGGCCAACATGGACTTGTTAAGGAGACTTGTCAAGCCAAGGCTCGACAGGGTGCTCATTGGCGAGGTCACTCCGGCCAAATACAATCCTGCTAATCTCTCAGATCTGAAGCCCGGCGTGACAGTCAATGACGCCGTCGAGGCCCTTGTAGACTCAGCCCTCGACGCTCTCGGCGTAGATGTGATGGGTGAATGCGATGATCCCGCCCAGCTACTCTTAAGGAGAGCTGATGGCGAGGCGGTTAAGCTTTACGAGTCGAAGTACTCGACTAGAGAGTGGACGTACATAGGTCCATCATGGCTCGAAGCCCCGCGCCGTAGATGCCTAGAGGCCTCTCACCCTTCATAAATACCACAATAGTGGGAGTTTTTAATTCAGGAGCCTCGGATAATAAACAACTTGTTAACAATTGAATATTTCATCTTATATTGAAATAGATTTATATCAGTATACAATAATATATCCATCGTCCTCACGCGTCGGGTGGTGTATTTATGGTGGAACTCACGCGAGACGTAGCCCTTAAGATGTACGAATTAATGTGGAAGATTAGGCTCTTCGAGGAGAAGATAAGGGAGGCATACTATGAGGGCAAGCAGCCGCTCTTTAACATAGCGGCTGGTCCTATCCCTGGAGAGATGCACCTAGCGGCAGGGCAGGAGCCGGCAGCGGTAGGCATGATGATACACCTCAGGCCTGAGGATGTAGTGGTAGGCACTCACCGGTCGCACCACCTGGCAATAGCTAAAGGTGTAGACTTGAAGAAACTTGCAGCCGAGATCTTCGGCAAGAAGACCGGGCTAGGCAAGGGTAAGGGTGGACACATGCACCTCTTCGACTCCAAAGTGAACTTCAGCTGCAGCGGCATAGTTGGGGCGAGCTTCCCACAGGCCGCAGGCGCTGCTCTGGCGTTCAAGCTGATGGGGGTAGACAACGTTGCAGTAGCTTATGGAGGCGACGGTGCTGCGAACCAGGGCACTTTCCATGAGGCCCTGAACCTCGCAGCCATCTGGGATCTACCCCTCATAGTTGTGATAGAGGATAACAAGTGGGCTATATCGGTGCCGAAGAGCAAGTCTACAGCCATCGAGAGGAACTCTGACAGGGCAAGCGCCTACGGGATCCCTGGAGTATTCGTGCCCGACAACGACTTATTCGCGATGTTCGAGGCTGCCAAGGAGGCTGTGGAGAGGGCCCGCAAGGGTAAGGGGCCGACTCTCATCGAGATAGAGACTTACAGGTTCTACGGCCACTTCGAGGGGGATCCCCAAGTATACAGGCCGAAGGAGGAGATAGAGGAGATTAAGAGGAAGGACCCGATAATCAGGGTTAGGGATGAGCTGAAGAGGAGGGGATGGCTCGACGACGAGACCGACAAGAAGATAGTGGAGAAGGCGAGGTCTGAGGTCGAGGAGGCTATAAAGTATGCTAGGGAGAGTCCCTACCCTGAACCCGAGGAGGCGGTCCGCGGAGTCTTCGCATCAGAGGTTAGGCCCGAAGAGCTGGAGAAGTACGTGGAGCCTAGTTTCGAAGAGTTGCTAAAGGGCGAGAGAAAGCTGCCCATGTACAAGGCTATAGCTGAGGCCATAGATCAGGTCATGGAAAAGGACGAGCGGGTATTCTACATGGGAGAAGACGTCGGGGTTTACGGTGGCATATTCGGTGTCACCCAGGGCCTATACCAAAAGTATGGGCCGGAGAGGATTAGGGACACACCGATCTCCGAGTCTGCTTTCATAGGCGCAGCGGTTGGGGCTGCTGCCGTAGGCATGAGGCCAATAGTAGAGCTCATGTTCGTCGACTTCCTCGGTGTCACCTATGACCAGATATTCAACCATATGGCCAAAAACTTCTACATGTCTGGAGGCCAGTTCAAGATGCCCATAGTTCTAACGACAGCGATAGGAGGAGGTTACAGCGATGCAGCCCAGCACTCCCAGGTGCTCTACGCCCTATTCGCCCACGTACCCGGACTCAAAGTCGTGGTTCCGTCTAACTCATATGACGCTAAGGGGCTAATGATTCAAGCCATAAGAGACGATGACCCTGTAGTATACATGTTCCACAAGGGCCTCCTAGGCCTGCCATGGATGCCCTACCCGGAGACAGCTATAACGCATGTGCCAGAGGAGCCCTACACGGTACCCTTCGGCAAGGCAAGGATACTCAAGGAGGGCAAGGATATAACCATAGTATCAGCGGCCCTCATGGCCCACAGAGCCCTTGAGGCCGCGGCTCTACTGGAGAAGGATGGAATAAGCGCCGAGGTAATCGATCTGAGGACGCTCGTCCCCCTAGACAAGAAGACCATAGTTGAGAGCGTCCAGAAAACCGGAAGACTGCTCGTGGTCGACGAGGACTACAAGAGCTACGGCCTCACCGGCGAGATCGCAGCGGTGGTCCTCGAAGAGGCGCAGCCCTACCTAAAAGCGTACAAGAGGCTTGCAGTGCCAGACGTGCCCATACCGTACAGCAGGCCCCTCGAGCAGTACATACTGCCCTCGGCCGAGAAGATTGCTGAGGCAGCCAAGAGCATGGTAAAGTAGCCAGTCCAACAGGCTAAACGTGGGGGCTGAAGAAGGTTGCTTGTAGTAGTCCCAGAACTCTGGAACCCTAAAGAGCACGGTGAAGGCATAATAGCCGAGTGGTACAAGACCGAAGGCTCTA
>JALURD010000039.1 GCA_027057815.1 Acidilobaceae archaeon
CGCAGTCGAGCTGGGGCCCAGCCCTCTACACCATAAACACTGTAGACGACGCTCCCGGCGATGCGTCCCTCCTCAGACACATAATCAGAGGCCTGGGCCTTAGGGGGGAGGTCTATGTTGTCGAGCCCCTCAACACGGGTGCGAGGGTGGACTTCATGTAGTGGCCGTGTTTAACTGTGCACCAATAAGGGTTCTATCCACGCTAATATATCAAGTCCGGAGGAGACCCCTTATTTACGAGTGGGGGTGAGGTGGGCTGCCTACGGTAGAGACCATATACCATGACATCGTGATCATAGGCAGTGGGATCGCTGGGCTCAGGGCTGCGGTTGAGATAAAGAGGAAGTACGGCGACAAAATAGACGTTGGCATCATAAGCAAGCTCCAGCTCATGAGGAGTCACAGCGTGTCCGCCGAGGGCGGTACAGCGGCTGTCCTCTACCCCGAGGAGGGGGACAGCTTCGCCCTCCACGCCTGGGACACAGTCAAGGGCAGCGACTTCCTAGCCGACCAGGACGCTGTCTGGAACCTCGTTAAGCTGATGCCACAGGAGATAATCCTACTCGAGCACTGGGGGCTCCCATGGACTAGGAGGGAGGATGGCCGCATAGCTACTAGGCCCTTCGGAGGCCACAGTCACCCCAGAACTGTCTTCGCCGCTGACAAGACTGGATTCTACGAGATGCAGACTCTGTACAACAAGCTCCTCGAGTATGACGGCTGGGAGAGGTATGATGAGTGGTTCGTAACCAATATAGTAGTAGAGGACGGAGAATACAAGGGGCTATACGCGATCAACCTCAGAGAGGGCAAGCTCTACCTCTTCAAGAGCAAGGCAGCCATCATAGCCACGGGTGGTGGCGGGAGGCTCTACAACTTCTCGACCTACGCGCACACAGTCACAGGCGACGGCCTGGCCATGGCGTTCAGGGCCGGGATCCCTCTCAAGGATCCCGAGTTCTTCCAGTTCCACCCGACAGGACTGGTTCCCAGCGGCATCCTGATCACAGAGGGTGCCAGAGGTGAGGGCGGCTACCTCATCAACAATAAGGGAGAGAGGTTCATGCTTAGAAGCGAGTGCGCGCCACAGAAGGCTGAGCTAGCTCCAAGGGACATAGTAGCACGCTGTATGATCAGGGAGATCATGGAAGGCAGGGGCTTCATCCACGAGGAGACCGGGATGGGTTATGTGCTCCTTGACCTGAGGCACCTGGGTGAGGAGAAGATAAACGAGAGGCTTCCGGCAATAAGAGAGATAGCAATCAAGTACGCTGGTATAGACCCAGTCGAGGAGCCCATCCCTGTCAGGCCGGTGGCGCACTACACCATGGGCGGCATTAACAGTGATGCGAGCTACAAGGTACTAGATGAGGAGGGCAAGTGGATAAGAGGCCTCTTCGTGGCCGGAGAGGCCGCAGCTGCCAGCGTGCACGGGGCCAACAGGCTCGGAAGCAACAGCACTGCGGAGTGCCTTGTTAGCGGTAGGATAACAGGTATCCTTGCAGCGGAGTACGCTTTGAGACTGAAGGAGAGCGACGTAAAGTCCCCGAGTCCCGAGAGGACTGCCAAGGAGGAGGAGTGGGTCTTCGGCCTCCTTAAGAGGGAAAGCGGAGTCCCGAGCTATCAGATCAAGAAAGAACTCCAAGACACTATGGGTACATACTTCTACGTCTTCAGAGACGGAGATGGAATGAAGCAGGGCCTCCACAAAGTCATAGAGCTAAGGAAGCTATTCAGGGAGAAGGGATACGTGGAGGACAAGGACCCGGTATACAACACGGACCTTGTAGCCGCGCTGGAGACTATTAACCTACTCGACTTCGGCCTAGCCGTAGCCAAGGCGGCCCTGAATAGGACTGAGAGCAGGGGCGCACACTACAGGC
>JALURD010000040.1 GCA_027057815.1 Acidilobaceae archaeon
AGAGTTCTTACTAGAGAATACAACCATGGCGTACCAGACAGGCGAGCTGACACCAGCAGATGTGGCAAGGGTGGTTGCAGCTTCGAACATGACCCAGATAGGAGTGCCCCCACTGGACCCGGCAGTTGTCTACGCTGTATTCAATTATACAATGAGCATTGGAGGACCCAGCCAGTTCAGTAATGTACATGCAGCGATGGCAGCCGCATGGATACTCAAACAAAACCCGCTTGTAAACGAGGAGGCTGCTGGCTACATTTCAATACTCGCGAACATGACTGCAGGCCTCCTGCTGGAACTTGAGGACCTTAGAAGCCTAGTAGCCCAGGGCCCCCAAGGGATCCTCAGCCTATATAATACGATATACGATACAGTCAGCCAAGTCAAGCTAGAAGCTGTCAAGGCATACGGTGCTATATTGGCGGAGATGAAAGGATCCCCACTGATAGCTCTGGCCTACGAGGAGCTGGCGGCGAGGAACTGCACGCCTGACTCGGTGAATGATGCATTAGAGTCAGCTGTTAGGAAGTTCATGGAGGCCCAGGGGATCCCAGAAGTGGCTGCGGCCACTCTTGCATCCGCGGCAGCTAAGGGAGTGGCACCTAGGAGCCTGGCAGCTTCAGCTGCCCTGGAAACCGTCGCCTCTGCGGCGGCGGAGAAGGGTGCCCCAGAATTCCTTCTGGAGGCGCTAACTTCACCCATAGCCGTGAATACGCTCCTAGAACTTGATCCCGGCGCTACAGGCCTCATAGCAGAGAACCCCCAGCTAGCCTCTGAAGCGGCGGTCAAGGTGCTTGAGCCTCTCGCCGGTAAGTGGGGAGTAAACCCCGAGGTGCTCAGGCAATTAGCGCGCGGGGCGGATCCAGAGGCTCTCGCGTTGGAGCTGGTTGCATCGAGAGCCCCCGAGGAGGCGAAGCCCCTCCTTGAGTATTTCAGGGTCCATGGGGTACCCGGTAGCGAGCAGGATTTCCTTAACGCTGTAAGTAATATATTAATAGAAGCCTCGGTTAAGAGGGGGATCCCCAAGGAGCAAGCTGAGGCTATAGTCAACGCTGCCATAAGGGTCTACTTGGGAGAGGCTAGCCTGGAGGATGAAGCCTCGAGGCTTGCCTCGAAGGTGCTGGAGGAGGCATGGCCCAGGATAATGGATGAACTCAAGGGCTCCCTGGTGTCAAATGGTGGAGATGCATTCCTAGTCCTAGTATTCAATGCGACATACGATGATGTATTGAAGATTAAGGATGAAATTAGGAGCCTCTTCGAGGCGAAGGGCTACAAGGTAGTCGTGAAAGCGACAGGTAACGTAGTGACCGAGAAGGAGATGAGAGAGGCGGCTCTGGAGGACGTCAGGAGAAGCGACACCTATAGCATGGCACTCGTATTCGTAGTCCTGGCGATAGTACTTGAGAGCATCGTAGCAGTATTCCTGCCCTTCACAGGTATAGGCTTAGGCCTCGCAGTAGCACTAGGCCTCGCTTACCTACTCGCAAGGGCGGACGCCCTCACAGTAACAACAATATCAAGGACTGTAATGTTCTCCACGGGCCTGGGCCTGGGTATAGACTACGCTACACTCATATCGAGAAGGTTCAGGGAAGAAAGGGCTAGGCGCAGGGACAGGAGGGAGGCAGCCGCTGCGGCACTCAGAGCAAGCGCCAGGCCTATACTAGCCGGAGCGGCGACGGCAGCCATAGGCTTCGGAAGCCTTGCATTGGCGTGGGACTTCCCATTCCTCAAGAGCATAGGCACCAGCGTACCGATATCCATAGCCCTCGTAGCGGCGGCCAGCTTAACATTCATACCAGCACTACTTGCAATCATTGGAGACTCAAGGATCCTATGGTGGCCGGGCAAGCCGTCTACACCTGGATCCGGCAGGGGATCCCGGGGCCTCGGCTCTCTAGTCGTTAAAGGCGCGCCAATACTCCTAGCATTAGTACTCGCGGCGCTGATCCCCGCGCTATACGTGCACGCTGGCTTCAAGGGAAGCCACGACCTCACAATAATGATGCCCGAGGGCACTGAGAGCCTTGAGGGTATGAAACTTATAAACGAGAAATTCGATCCTGGCGTAGTTTACCCGTTCTACATTATACCGTCAAGCAATGGAGTGGTTGAGGAATTAGCGAAAGCCGTGGAAGCGCTGAACTGCATAGCCAAGGTTAGAGTGGAGAATTCGACCAGCAACACGTACATAATAGCTGTATCGTCTGTGAACCCGTTAACAGCCGAAGGAGTAGACTGCGCGAGGCAGGTCAGGGAGGCAGCCCATAAAGTGGACCCCGGAAGCCTCGTAGGCGGCATGGCGGCGGTTAGCCTGGACCTTGAGGAGATACTCAACGCCAGATTCTACCATAGAGTCCTCCCGGCGGCAGTCGTGCTCATGTTCCTGTCAATGCTCCTAGCCTACGGAGGCGTGGCCACGGCGCTCGCAGCTGTAGCTGGAGTGACGATAGCGGCGGAGTACGCCATAGCCACGGCAGTGTACTACTTTGAGAACATTGAAGGGCTACCTGTGCCTTGGTTCTTACCAATAACAGTCTTCACGGCAATACTTGGAGTGGGAATGGACTACAACAGCTTCTCCATAAGCCGAGCGGCGGAGGAATGCCTTAGGAGCTGCAGTAAAGACGCTGTGGGCAGAGCTGTCTCTAAGGCGTCTCTCCTAGTCATGGGCCTAGCACTCATCATGGCCAGCGCATACGGGGGCCTAATGCTAAGCAGGATACCAAACCTAAGAATGATGGGCGCAGCCCTCTCCCTCGGAGTGCTCTTCGCGGGAATCCTGGCGAGCGTAGCCCTAACCCCAGCCCTGATAGCACTACTAGGCAGGAGGGCGTGGTGGCCGTGGGGGCCGAAGGCGGAGGAGACTGGGTGAAGGACGTACAGGACCCACTCAGGGTCAGGCTCAGATTCATGGTGCTCACGCTGCTAGCAGTCAAGCCTAGCCACGGGTATGAGCTGAGCAAGATGATAGAAGACCTAACACTGGGAACACTCAAGGCGGGCCCAGGGAGCCTCTACCCACTCCTCCGCGAGCTCTCCAATGAGGGCTTGGTCGAGGAGGAGTCGATAATAGAATCGGGGAGGCTGAGGAAAATATACAGGCTAACCGAGAAGGGCTGGGAGGCCCTAGCTAGCGCTATAGAGGTGGCGAGAGCGATAACATCGAATGTCATGCGACTCTTGGATCTGGCAGCACAGAGGCTGAGATCCAGAGCACGGGGAGGATGCGTGCCACCGGAGATAATTGAGTACCTTTACAAGCTAGAGGAAACCGCTAGAAACATAGCGGCGGCGCTTCAGGAAAGAGTATGCGAGAAATCTAATCAATCTTAAACTAAAGCTGGCAAAGGTTAACCGCATTATATTACATTTATGATATTTAAATATTTTTATATTGTTATATGATATTTAAATGAATTAATTTATGTTTTATGGGTACCTGTCAGCTTTGAATATAAAGGCGCGGCTACAGCCAGGTCCACGGCCACTATTGCTATGGTCGCAACGACTATTACCTCAAGGGCCCCTAATGGTCCAGCCGCCTCTATCGCAGCCCCGCCGGCTACCGTGAAGGCGGCTGCTATGAGGTCTGAAAGGGAGTTATAGGTTGCAAGTACGAGCCTGGCCTCGGGACCCGCGACGTCTGAGAGTAGGACTGTCGAGGCTGTGGATAGGCTTGAGAGTAGTGCGTCGGGGATTGTTGAGGAAAGGTAAATGTACGGGTTCCCGGCGGCTGCTCCCATGAATAGGAGCGTTGCATATGGGATGGCTAGGGAGTCCGTAAGGGCTGGAAGTAGGCTCCTCCTACGCATCCTGTCGACTAAGTAGCCAGCAGCGGGACCCAGGATTACTATGAGGACTGCTTCCAGCGCCTCATATGTTCCTATGACTCTAGGCTTGAAGCCGCCAATGTATACTCCTATTATGTCCTCGTAGGCCATGAACATTGACCCAGGTATGGCTCCAAGCGCCAAGAGCACAGCGAAGAAGCAAGCCCCACCCCTAAGACATAAACCCCTCGATGATCCCCCACCAGCCTCACCTCTAGGCCTAACCAGGGCCGAGATTGGAGCCAGGAACGACCACACAACAGCCAGTACCAAGGCAGAGGCCCTCGGCCCAGCTAGCTCAAGAACAGGGATAGCCGCGAGGGGGCCAGCTAAGCTGCTCGCGAATCCTGCACTCCTAAGCAGCCCGAGAGCCGACGCTTTGAACCTCTCAACCTCGGCAAGAACTAGGTATGTGTAAACGTATGAGAGTAGGGACGCCGCCACCCTCCACGCCACATACCCGGCTAGGGCGGGAAGGGGCTTAAGCGTTGACACGGCAACCCACGAAGCTAAGCCCGCCATGGATGACGCGAGGGCAAGGAGCCTCGGCGGCGCCCGCCACGCGATAGCCAGCGCTGAGCTAGACAAGACTAGGGAGGCGGCCTCGCCAACACCGTAAACAGCTATGGAGACCCCCGACTCCTTGAAAATGTATGGCACAGCCACAACTGCCATACCAGCTACGACGCCTGAAACCACCGAGTAGCCGAGCGCGGAGACCGCCAGCCTACGCTTCAAAACACCCAGACCCAACTACAAGCTAGCTGCAGGCCGGATATGAATCCGAGAACCCACGGAGCAGCCAGGCACTCACTCAGACCATAAGCATTACGGTGGGCATGCTAGAGACGCAGTACTGCGAACCTGGGGAAGCATGGATGGGTGAGATGCCACACTAAATTCAAGTGTCTTAACGGCTGGCAGGCTTAACGGTCACTATGGTTATTCTACTTCGTCACATCTCAGTGAGAGCCTGGGCACTAGCCTGAGCTTGGTTTCCGAGACTTTTCATCAAGCGATTTCAATGAAGACTGAGTGTAGTTCCAGCTTTTCAGGATTCTGACAGGGCCTACACCAGCCTAACCAGTGAGCAGCGTATAGACGGATTCAGTAGACCCTAAAGGCTCGTTTGAACCCCTTCGAGTACTTGGCTTGTAAAGCCTAGCCGGGACGGCCTCAGCATATGGGAAATGTTAGCGCAATGGAATTAACGCCATTATAGCAGTGGCAACGCCCTCAGAATGGATTTTAATCCTTCACTTGATATTTATTAATATTATATATTCTGTTTCTGATTTTATCTCTGCTTTTCCTGTTATCTTAATCCAGGCGTAGAGGACTGTGTAGTAGCTGCCTGGTTCCATGCTGTCATCTATGGTTACTGTTAAGTTGTATGGCCCTCCTCCTCTTCCCTGGAGTTTGATGCTGGTGAGGTTCATCTTCCTGGCGCCTGCTATTGTGACTCCCTCACCGGAGCCTAGGCGTAGCCCGTACTCTATGCTGAGCCGCTCTCCGGGCGCTAGGTTGAGCGCGTCTCTTACACAGTCCAGTAGGTTGGGGTTCAGCGTCAGTCCTAGCGTGAGGTTTACTTTATCACCTCTCGCCGCGTGGACTATGAAGCTCTGCGGGTTAATGCGCTCGTACTTGTGAGTGGAGCCTATTACGGATACCTTAACATCAAAGGGACAGAGCTTTAGCACTGCCAGCCCAGGATGCATATAGGGTTTCATGGTACCGGAATCCACTACTTGCAGACTCGTGGAGTGGATCGGCGACGTCGTAATTGTTTGCACTGCCAGCCCCATTCCTATAATACGATAATAGCTGGCAACTACAAGTACTACGAGTACTAGAATCGCCAGCAAAAGCATGAAAGGGGGGCTTAGTGATCTGAGAGGCAAACAGCCACACCTCCAATACGGTGACTAACAACATGTGAGATTTTAATTATTATCATTAATGCTTAATTGAATAGAGACGTCTATGGAGCGGGCCCGCCGCAGGTTTAAACCCAGGATCCCGCGGCTTCGGAGGTTGGCGTTATAATTATTAGAGTTGCATGGGTGCACGAAGAAACGCAACATGCACTCAGATATGATAATCCGCTCCCGGCTCTTAAGTTTGATAAGAATACGGCATCCGAGAGGAAAAAGGCTTAGAGGCTCTATCAGTTACATGTATAGACGGGGATAGGGTTGTCCAAGGCTATACGCGTTAAGTATGAAAATGGTGTGCTGAAGCCTCTTGAGCCTGTGGATCTTCGGGAGGGGGAGGAGCTGGTCGTTGTGGTGCGTGGTAAGAGTTTCTATAAGCTAGCCTTGTCTACAAGCTTTGAAGCCAAACGGAGCGTTGACGAGGTTTTAGAGGAGGTTCGTAAACGTGGCAAGAAACTATACGGGTAAAGTTGTGCTCGATACGAGCGTCGTAGCTAAGAGCATCCTGGCTCCACCAAAGTATCTGCAGAGAGACATTTATG
>JALURD010000041.1 GCA_027057815.1 Acidilobaceae archaeon
ATCCAATGGAGGCTCTATGCTTGACAACGTAGAGGCTAGCCCGTGAATGGTCCTCAACTTAGGCGTAAGCCGCGGGGAGCCACCGCTACATACAATTAGCGACACGTCGGCTCCCGCGTCGACGAGTGCATGGCTGAGCAGCGCGGCGGCCTCTATGGCAGCTTCGTAAGGCGTGGCTCCAGGCAGTGCTTGGAGTGACTGCGGCGAGAGCGCTAGTATGACCGTGACACTCGCGAACTCCTCCCTCTCGAACACCTTAACGGCTAGCCTCCCCGTCCTCGCCGTCGCCTTCCACTCTATAAACCTCGGATCATCATCGCTCGTATAGTCTCTAACATAGAGGAAAGCCGTGCCTACACCCCGGCCTATGGGAGTGCGCCCCCCGATCACGCCTGCCTCTTCTAAAACGAGTCTGGAGACCCTTCTGAGCCTTGGAGGTATCTGTATGCACAGCCTTTCTCCTACAGTGACGCGTGCCTCAAAAAGTCCAAGCAGGTCTTCAGCCACTAGTGTGGGGGGATCCCAGCACCACTTCCCCGGAAGCACGTAAGCCTGATAGTCCCACGAGACCTCGCCGTGGAAGAGTGAAATCGAGTATCTCGGCCTGTTAAGGAGGACAACGTGGCTGGGAGGGTTCTCTTCTAACTTTAACCTTGAGGGAGGTATTCCCCTGGGAGCCCTGACTTTCACCAAAACCTTTACCGGTGCTCCAGCCTCCCGGGGCTCGATGCTTCTCTCGATGCTAGAGCCTGCTAGGATAGATACAACCGACTTGACGGTAGCGGCTAAGACCACAGCTACCGCAGAGAGGGCGGCCGCGAGCCATAGAGCCTGTAGACTACTCATCCAGGCATAGTATACTAGGAAAGCTCCGACTAGTACCGATAGAGCGATGCCACCGGGCCTGAATCTTAGCCTGCCAGCCTCCAAGGCGGCTACCCGCTACTCCCTAGCTGGGGGGCTGGGCGTGGGTGTAGTCCTTAGCACCTCCTCAACTATCCTGTCCCTCGCCCTGCTATCCTCCATCTCGGCCTCAGGCTTCAGCACCAACCTGTGCCTG
This sequence comes from Acidilobaceae archaeon, assembly GCA_027057815.1. Taxonomy (GTDB): domain Archaea; phylum Thermoproteota; class Thermoprotei_A; order Sulfolobales; family Acidilobaceae; genus JALURD01. Next base: position 1,061 of record JALURD010000041.1, read on the forward strand.
AGGACCGCCCTCGCCGCCTCCTTCACGTCATCGGGTATAACGTAGCTTCTACCCTCGATGGCGGCGAGGGCCCTTGAGAGGCGGGCAAGCATTAGGGCCGCCCTTGGGGAGGCGCCGTAGAGAACCATGGGGTGCTTGTGGGTCGCGTCTACAATGTCAAGTATATAGTCTAGAACAGGCCTCGATATGGCTACACCTGCCAGGGCCTTCCGGGCCTCTACAAGGTCCTCGGCTCCCGCGATAGGCTTTATGGGCCAGCTCTCGATAACCTCCTCTCTCAGTATGATATCTGCCAGTTCCTCCCTAGACGGGTATGTTAGCCTTATGCTGACCATAAACCTGTCCAGCTGTGCCTCGGGTAGGGGGAAGACTCCTTCAAGCTCTATCGGGTTCATTGTGGCTATCACTATGAAGGGCCTCGGGAGATCATAGGAGACCCCTTCAACTGTCACCCTGCCCTCTTGCATGGCCTCAAGGAATGCGCTCTGGGTCCTGGGGGACCCCCTGTTTATCTCGTCCGCCAAGACTAGATTTGCAAAGATTGGGCCCTTCCTGAACTTGAACACGCCACTTCTAACGTCGTAGACCACTGTTCCCAGTATATCGCTTGGCAACAGGTCTGGGGTGAACTGGATCCTCCTGAATTCCAGGTTGAGCGACGACGCTATGGCCTTTGCTATCGTCGTCTTAGCTAGCCCGGGCTCGCCCTCAAGTATGGCATGCCCTCCAGCTATTATGGATGCTATGAGGAGCCTCAGCTCCCTCTCTTTGCCAACGATTACCTTCGATACCTCCCCCAATATCCTTGTGTATAAGTT
>JALURD010000042.1 GCA_027057815.1 Acidilobaceae archaeon
GCTTAAGGGAGAGCTACTCGCTGTCGACATTAAAGGATACAGGATAGTAACGGTCATTGGGAAGGACTGGATTAAGCCTGGGTCCCGCGTAGTCGCGAGGATTATTAGGGATAAGGACAACATTTACCTGGCAAAAGTGTAGACTATAACTCCATCTATATAGACTCTCCCCCCGCCTCTTGACTTTAGTCTCTCCAGGGCCTTTAGGGCTGTCCTCCTAGTTGGCGTCGCAGCGTAGACACGCCTGTCGCCGGAAATCCAGGGCGCAACGTAGCCCGTAACTGCTACAATCGTAGCGGTTACACCTGTATCCTCGATCTCCTTTGCTATCTTGACAAGGTCTTCTGCAACCTCCCATGCATCAACGTAGGGTATCTCGATTAGCGCTTCCTCAGTGCCCCTCTCCCAGTCGAGACCATAAACAATTACTGCCTGCCATTTCCTTGCGAAATCCTCTATTAAGGCCGACATTTTGCCCGTGACCTCATTCGGCGTATACTCGTCGTACCCCCTCTCCCTGGTCACATCCTCGAACCTATCAAGGTCTATAACAATAACAGTGCCAGGTGGGAGGTGGGGTGTCGGCGTGAGACTAGGCCTGTCACCGGCTGCAACCTCCCTGGCTGCTCGCTTCCCCATCTCCCCACCATCAACCATACCTGTATGGGAGGACTTTTATATAGGGGGCCGCGGCGCCTTAAAAAGGTGGGGGTTGGGTTAGTTTTGGAGAGGAGTGAAGTGCAGAGGGAGCACCCCCAGCCTACTTATAACATTGAAAACATTGTAGCAACTGTTATTCTACAAAACAACCTCGACCTAAACCTGATAGAGACTAGAATACCTGATGTAGAGTATAACCCAGACCAGTTCCCAGGCCTCGTCTACAGGATGCAGCAACCAAAGGTGACAGCCCTAATATTCAAGTCTGGAAAAATGGTTGTAACTGGAGCTAAGAGCGTTATGGAGCTAGTCCAGGCAGTCAAGAAAATCCTCAAGACTCTAATAGAGAAAGGAATACCTATCCAGGGAAGGCCTCAGATACAGATCCAGAACATCGTAGCATCGGCGAACCTTCACGTATTCGTGGACCTCGAACGGGCTGCAGAGGTTCTTGAGAATAACATGTATGAGCCCGAGCAGTTCCCAGGCCTTATTTACAGAATGAGGAAGCCTAGAGTGGTACTCCTGATTTTCAGTAGTGGCAAGATGGTCATAACTGGTGCCAAGAGGGAGGAGGAAGTTAAGGAGGCAGTATTTACCATTTATAAAATATTAAGGGAGAGAGGGTGTATAAGGGGGCCAGCATACTAGTCTTCTCATGTAGACCGGATGACGTATCGAGGCTGGGAATGCAGAGCCCCCTCTTAGGGGGCCGTGACGAGCAGGGCTGAGCGCTGACGGTGGCTGGGCTATTCCTGGCTGTCTAATCAGGGAGCAGACACGGATTCGAAGACCTCACGGAGCCTTGCTAGTTTATGAGTTCCGGCATCCTTGTCTACGACCCATACTATAGCATCCTCGATCTGCGATTGATTCTTTATAATTGGCGAAAGATACTGGCTTCTTTCGAGTGATAGAGGATTGCCTGTTTGGTAGACTCCCAGAGCTGGGAGTACAATAGCGAATGAACCGTTTTCTAGTGGTACCTCCAGCAGGGCTGGAAGCTTCACTCTAGCCCCTGCTACATCCACTTGGAGTGCCGGATGCTCGTGTCCCATTACAACGACCTCGAAGTCGCCGTCGATACCCTTATGGCCATGAGCTAATAGTATACCACCTCCTAAGTCTAGGTGGTCTTCAATAACGTCTACTCCTAGCTTCTTCAAGAGCGGGGAGATGAATGTATCATGGTTACCCCGTACAAGTACTAGTTC
>JALURD010000043.1 GCA_027057815.1 Acidilobaceae archaeon
ACATCCTTCTTGATAAGCGCCTCTGCTATGACGTACTTGCCCCTGCCTAGGAGTTTATTCATGCACGACGGCTTCTTGTCGACGCACATATTGCCGCTCAAGGCGACGCACCTAGCTTCGCCCGGGTATTTGTCTAGTATGTAGTTACAAGCTGCTTCGCTGGCTATAGTAGCCATATTCATGCCCATAGCGTCCCCGGTATGGTAAACAAACCTAAGCCACACCAGGTTGCCCACCTGGAATGGCTGAATCTCTAGTAGCCTACCATGTCTAGTTGTGGACTCCGCCGCTGCCTTCAAGCCCTGAAAGTTCTCTTTCACCCACTCCACGAGCCTACTGGCCTCCTCAACGCTTGGAGTCCAGAGGAGTGGCGCCCTCGCCATCCCGTCTCTGATTATTTTGACCCTGGCCCCGCCACTGAGCGTTACGGCTTTACATCCCCTATTCACGCTAGCCACGAGTGCGCCCTCGGTCGTTGCGAGAGGTATGTAGAAGTCTCCCTTGGCGTAGTCTCCATTAACGCGTAGAGGGCCGGCGACCCCTACTGGTATCTGAACAGCCCCTATCGCGTTCTCTATGTTCCGGCCGTAGAGCTCCTCAAAGTCTAGTATCGTTGAAGCTATTGAAGATAGGCTGACGCCGAGCTTTCTCTCCAAAAAAAGCCTACGCGCTAGGGCCGCCAGGTTAGCGTTACCTAACTCCTTCTCTAATTTTGAGAAACTCAGCTCCCCCTTTTCTATGCGCCTAACCACTTCATCGAGGTTCGGCAGTTTGTCCTTCTCCACTCCTCCCAGCCTCCAGTAGCGGTCTAAACTTGACTGCGTAGTATATCACGCCTGCCTCTCCGTCCTCCCTGACCCTCCGAAGCACTGCCTCCACCTTCATACCCGTAGAGAGTTCGCCTGGATCCACGTCTGTCATCTCAGCGACTACTCTGACCCCACCTAGATTGATTAGCCCCACTATAACCGGCGACTCCTGCCTAGCACCTTCGGGCGGACTATACACTATGGTATAACTCTCTAGAACCCCTACACGGGGTAGCTGAACTCTTTCGAGCAACTTAGAGCCGCAGTAGGGGCACGAAGCAGTCGGGGGATAGTGAGTCTTACCGCATTCCTTGCATTTAGCGGCCTCAAGCCGGTACAGGGGACCCTTCCTCCTCCAGTGCCTGGGAATGGATAAGTCCATGGACATCACCATCACCCCCCTATACTCTCCTAAAGATTGCAACGAAGGCGCTGGACCCGACGCCGTTGTAGCCCGCGGCGAATCCTATCTTGGCGCTCTCAGCCCTGACGCCTTCAAACTTGCCTGCCAGCTGTAGGGCGACTTCTGCGGCTTGGTAAACTCCAGTGGCTCCTAGGGGGTGTCCCCTCGCCTTGCATCCCCCGCTTGGGTTGACGAGGGGGCCCTCGCCGCCTACTGTGAACCTACCCTCCGCGACTAGCTCAGCTGCCTTACCTCTTGGCGCTAGGCCAAGCGCTTCGATTGAGAGTATACCTTTAATCGTGAATGTATCAATAACCTCAACTACGTCGGGCGAGCCCACTCTATCCATAGCTCTTCTACCAGCTGTCTCGAGAGCTGGCACCCTCAAGGGGTCGGGTGAATGACCTAGGGAATAGGGGCCAGCAGCGCTCTCAACTCCTACTAGCTCGGCCAGCGGCGGGCTGTTGCCAGCCTCGTCGCCTGCTGAAAGTATCACTGCCGCCGCGCCGTCGCCCAGTGGGAAGGAGTCGAGAAGTGTTAGGGGGTCCGCTACTGGCATAGCTGTGGCTACAGACTTGGGGTCTATCGCAAACCTTAGCATCGCATATGGGTTCTCCTTGGCATGGCGGTGCATCATTGCAGGCCAGTATGACAGTGTGT
>JALURD010000044.1 GCA_027057815.1 Acidilobaceae archaeon
AATCAAGGCTGAGAAGGCTGGCGCTGAGTGGTACGAGAGGTACATGAGGAGGGTGCTTGAGGCCGCGGCCGCCGAGGCCTCCGAGCACGGGGGCTTCATAGTCAGCGTTGCAGCGGAGGACCTGGAGCTCGCCAGGAGGATCGCCGAGGGTCTTGAGGGCATCGAGGTGTCCAGTGAGCCAGCTGACATCCTGGGGGGGATAATCGCGCGGTCTAGGGACGGCTCGGTCACGCTAGACTATACACTGGATTTCCTTATAAGGGAGGCTGAGTCAAGGCTTAGGAGCATTGCATCTAAAATACTCTTTGGATAGCTCCCCCGCCATTTGGGTGGGAGGTGTAGCCTGGGCTTGCCCGTGAAGGGTAGGATTGTGAGGATATCCGGTCCACTAGTTGTAGCTGAGGGAATGAGCGGCGCGCAAATGTACGAAATGGTCAGGGTAGGCGAGGAGGGGCTTGTAGGCGAAATCACCAGGATTAGGGGAGACTTAGCCTACATCCAGGTGTACGAGTCGACTACAGGCTTGAAGCCTGGGGAGCCTGTGGAGGGTACGGGGGCCCCACTGAGCGTTGAGCTAGGCCCCGGCCTCCTAGGGACTATTTACGATGGGATCCAGAGGCCGTTGCCCAGGATAGCCGAGATCATAGCGTCGAAGATGCCTGAGAGGAGGATGTTCATCGAGAGGGGCATCAATGTTCCGGCCCTGGATAGGGAGAGGAGGTGGGCGTTCACCCCCGGCGACCCGGAGGGTAAGGTTAAGCTTAAGCCCGGAGACAAGGTATCCGGCGGCGACGTGCTGGGATGGGTCCAGGAGACTAGCCTGATAAGGCACCTCATAATGGTCCCCCCGAACGTGCACGGCAGGCTATCCTGGATAGCTGGCGAGGGCGACTATACGGTTGAGGACGTGGTAGCCGAGGTTGAGACCGAGCAGGGTAAGGTGCCCATAAAGCTGTACCAAAGGTGGCCAGCCAGGATACCGAGGCCATTCAAGGTTAAGCTTGAGCCCACCGAGCCCCTCATCACTGGCATGAGAATCCTCGACACGCTCTTCCCCATGGCTAAGGGTGGTACAGGCGCTATACCCGGGGGCTTTGGGACGGGTAAGACTGTCACCCTGCACAGCCTGGCACAGTGGAGCGAGGCCAGGGTGGTCATCTACATCGGCTGCGGCGAGCGCGGCAACGAGATGACAGAGGTGCTGGTGAGGTTCCCCAAGTATAAGGACCCGTGGACCGGTAAGCCCCTCATGGAGAGGACCATCCTCATAGCCAACACAAGCAACATGCCCGTGGCCGCCAGAGAGGCTAGCATCTACGTGGGCATAACCATGGCGGAGTACTACAGGGACATGGGCTACGACGTTCTCCTAGTCGCCGACTCGACCAGCAGGTGGGCTGAGGCCCTCAGGGAGATAGCTGGAAGACTCGAGGAGATGCCTGCCGAGGAGGGATACCCAAGCTACCTCGCCTCAAGGCTCGCAGAGTTCTACGAGAGAGCCGGAAGGGTGAAGACTCTAGGCAACCCCGAAAGAGTTGGCAGCGCCACCGTCGTTGGCGCCGTGAGCCCGCCCGGAGGCGACTTCACAGAGCCAGTGACGAGCCACACGAAGAGGTTCATAAGAGTCTTCTGGGCACTCGACACCAAGCTAGCCTACAGCAGGCATTACCCAGCCATCAACTGGATAATCAGCTACAGCGCCTACGTTGACCTAGTAGCCGAGTGGTGGCACAAGAACGTCGACCCAACATGGAAGAAGTATAGGGACGAGGCGATGAACATACTCCTGAGGGAGGAGGAGCTACAGGAGATAGTCAGGCTAGTCGGCACAGAGAGCCTTGACGAGAGGGACAAGCTCATACTCGACGCG